>DASTTD010000084.1:0-3172 GCA_035760325.1 Gemmatimonadaceae bacterium | reverse complement strand
GCTGTAGCTGACCACGACGGTCTTGTTCGAGGTGAGCCGCACCCGATACCGGGTGCCCAGTCCCAGGCGCATGAGGCGCGCGCGCAGCTCCTCGCCGTTGCGCGGCGGCTCCTCCTCGAAGCCAAGCGCCAGCTGATCACGATCCGTCAGGCGCCACATTGCGGCTATCGCTTGAAGGATTTGTGGGGACCCTTGATGAACGTGCGCTGGGCCTTCGCCCACACGCGCGTGGTGACGTCGATCGTCTGCGGTCCGATCTCGATCACGTTGACCGACGACGGCCTGCCGCCACGCGATCTCTCCGACACGGTTCCCGCCGTCGAGATCACGGTTCCCTTCTTCGTGTGCTCGATGTAATGCACCGACTCCTGGTGATCATGACCACATAACACTAGGTCCACGCCCATCTCGGCGAAAGCTCCGAGTATTTTCTGGGTGTTCTTCAGCCCGTGGCGTCCGGACAGCTCGCCACGGACCGGATTGTGGTGCATGACGATTACGCGCGCGTCCTTCGGTGGTGACTTTTCAAAGATCCTGCGAGCCACCTCGAGCTGCTGCTTCTTCACGTCTCCGATGATGGAGATGTCGCGCATGTTCCAGGTAAGCGTTCGCCTCGTAACGCCCTGCGCGGTATTGATACCGACGAGCGTCACGCCCTCGACGTGCAGCACCGGCTCGAGATCGGAATGGATGAACTTGCGGTAGTTCTCGAAGATCCTCGCTTTCCTGCCGATTCCCAGTGGGGCCCGCCACCATTTGACGTCGTGATTCCCCGGGATCGTGATCACCTGGCTCACCTTTGCCGCGTCGCGGATGAACACGCCGGCGCGCTGGAACTCCCCTGCACGTGCGCGTTGTGACAGATCTCCCGAGATTGCAACCACATCGAACCGCTCGGTCTGGATCGTCTGCTCGATCGCCTCGATCTGCTCCGGGACCGCCGGCCAGCCAAAGTGAAGATCCGAAACGTGGAAGATGGTCGTCACGCCGGCCACTCCACTCCGTCCCTGAGCTTACGGCTCGGCAACCAGGTCGGCGAAGCGGGCGGCAACGCTGGCCGCGAGCGCGGGCGAAAAAGTACGCGAGGGATCGCTCTGGATCTCCCCGACCCACCGCACCTGCGCCAGCCGCGAATCGATCATCACGAGCCTGAGAGTCGCAACGCCTGTACCACCCTGTCCCTCGAACCTCATCTCGACGGGGAGCAGCGCGTACCGTGAGCCCTTCAGTCCGACGAGAGAGCGAACCTGGGACGCCAGCGGTTCGCGCACCGTCTGGTCGGGCAGCAGCCTTCCGCGCAGCCACTCCGCCGACAGCGCCCGCGCGTCCGGCATGACGATGCTGTTGAGCCGCGCCGCGCGCGCCACTTCCGGTCCGAACGTCCAGGCCTGACCCAGCCCGCGCGCGGTGAGCGTCGAAGCGATCACGGTGTCGAGCCTCGCGAGGTACGCCGCCCGGTTTCGAACCGCCTGTTGCCAGCCGAGGCTGTCGTGGAATGCGAGGTACTGAACGGGGAGGACGAGCACCTCCTGGCCCGCCAGCCTTTCCAGCGGACGCGCGGCAGTGGGCGACGGCTTTTCTCCAGCCGCCGATACCTGATTGGTCGGCTGTGAGGCGCACCCCGCCAGAACGATGGCGGCGATAAATGTGGGTAGCGCTCTCGGATTCCTCATTTGCGGATTGCGCGAAAATTAACCGATACTCAATTTCAGCGCTCAGCTCACCGGGCGTTGAATGCAGCAAGCACGCTCTTTGATCCTGTGGTCTCTGGTCGCCGCACTCGGCGCCGCGAGCTTCGCGGTGCTCGCCCTGTCGCGCGGAGAATCGGTCAACGCCGCCTGGCTGCTCGTCGCCGCGGTCTGCACGTATTCCGTCGCCTACAGATTTTACAGCCGGTTCATCGCGGCGAAGATTTTCGCGCTCGATCCGGCCCGGCCAACGCCGGCGGTGCGACTGAACGACGGCCGCGACTTCACCCCCACCAACCGCTGGATCGTGTTCGGGCACCACTTTGCGGCGATCGCCGGTCCGGGACCGCTGGTGGGGCCCACGCTCGCCGCCCAGTTCGGCTTCCTGCCCGGTGCGCTCTGGATAATCATCGGCGTCGCGATCGGGGGAGCGGTGCAGGACTTCGTGATCCTGTGCGCTTCGGTGCGTCGCGACGGGAAATCGCTGGGCCAGATGGCTCGGGAGGAGATTGGGCCCGTTGCCGGCTACACGGCGCTGGTCGCCGTGTTCGGCATCATGATCGTTCTGATTGCGGTGCTTGCACTCGTTGTCGTCAACGCGCTCAAGGAAAGTCCGTGGGGAGTAGTGACGATCGGGCTGACCATTCCCACCGCCCTGTTGATGGGAGTCTATCTACGCTGGTTCCGCCCGCACCGGGTCCTCGAGGCAAGCGGGCTCGGTCTGGCGCTGCTGGTCTTCTCGGTGTACGCGGGGCGATGGGTGGCGGAGAACCCGGCTCTGGCTCCGGCGTTCACACTGAGCGGGAAAACGCTCGCCCTTCTCATCATGGGCTACAGCTTCTTCGCATCCGTTCTTCCTGTCTGGCTCCTCCTCGCCCCGCGCGACTATCTGTCCGCGTTCGTCAAGATCGGTGTCGTCCTGGCGCTTGCGCTGGGAATAGTGATCGTGCTGCCTCCGCTCCAGATGCCGGCGCTGACGCAGTTCACGGATGGCACCGGACCGGTATTCGCCGGCAAGATCTTTCCTTTTGCCTTCATCACGATCGCGTGCGGCGCGATCAGTGGATTCCATGCGTTGATCGCTTCGGGAACCACACCGAAGCTGCTGGCCAGTGAAGGCGATGCGCGGCTGGTCGGATACGGCGGCATGCTGACCGAGTCGCTGGTGGCGGTGATGGCGCTCATCGCCGCCTGCGTTCTCACGCCCGGCGTCTATTTCGCGATCAACGCGCCCGCCAGCGCCATCGGAACTACCGCGGCGAGCGCGGCGGCCGCGGTGCAGAGCTGGGGCTTCGTGCTCGAGCCGGGACAAATGCAGACCCTCGCGGACCAGGTTGGAGAAGGCTCTTTGCTCTCCCGAACCGGTGGCGCTCCCAGCCTCGCCGTCGGCATGGCGCATCTCTTCTCCAACGTGCTCGGCGGTCCGACCGCGATGGCGCTCTGGTATCACTTCGCCATCATGTTCGAGGCGCTGTTCATCCTCA
>DASTTD010000083.1:0-5610 GCA_035760325.1 Gemmatimonadaceae bacterium | reverse complement strand
GACGACCTCATAGATCTCGACGACGAGTTCGACGTCGAGGATGACGAGAAGCCGCACCCCGCACATCCGAGGAAGTACGAGGATTAGGCATCAGCCGGTAGCTGACTACCAACTACAGCTACGTTCTTTCCCGCATTTTTTTTCAGGCGAGTAGATCCGCGGCCTGCTCGGCAAGATTCCGTCCCGGTGCCCGACGCGTGCAATCGAGCGCCTCGCGCACGCTTCGGGCAAGGAGTTCGGGCGTGAAGGGTTTCTGGACGAACGCGGAGCCGGCAGGCAGCGCCCCGCGGCGGATGATATCGTCGTCTGTGTAGCCCGACATGAACAACACCGGCATCTCCGGAAAATGAACTGAGATTCGATTTGCCAGCGCTCGGCCGTTCATCTGCGGCATTACCACGTCCGTGAGAACGAGATGTATTCGCCCGGTCGTCTCATCCAGGAGAGTTAGCGCGTCGCTTCCGTGCCGCGCCTCCAGCACCGAGTATCCCTGACGGAGGAGCACGCGACTCGCCAGCGCGCGCACCGAGTCGTCATCTTCGACGAGCAGGACAGTTTCGCTACCTCGCGGCGTGACAGTCGCTACGTTGCATGGCATCCCTTCGGCGGGTGCGGCGATCTGGGGAAGATATATTCCGAATGTCGTGCCCCGACCGACGGCACTCTCGCACCAGATAAATCCGCCGGATTGCTTGACGATGCCGTACACAGTCGACAATCCAAGCCCGGTACCCTTTCCTGATTCCTTTGTCGTGAAGAAAGGCTCGAAGATCCGGGCCTGCGTCCTGGCGTTCATTCCCGATCCCGTGTCGCTGACCTTGATAAGTGCGTAGCGCCCGGGCATCATCAGATTTACCTCTGCGTGTTCGCCGTCATCCACCTGAACTACCTCTGTCTCGATGGAAAGCGTGCCGCCGTGCGGCATCGCATCGCGTGCATTCACCGCGAGGTTCATCAGGACCTGCTCGAGCTGCCCCGGATCAGCAAGTACGCGCGCCGTTTCAGCAGCTGGCCAAAGCGCTACATTGATATCCTCTCCGATAAGGCGTCTGAGCAGCGGCCCAATCCGTCCGATCACTGTGTCCAGATCGATGACTTTAGGCTGCAGGATTTGCCGGCGACTGAAGGCGAGCAACTGCGCGGTGAGTCCTGCTGCGCGTCTTGATGCCTGGCGAATCTCCTCCAGGTCGATCGCCTGTTGTGATTCCGCGGCCACGGATTCGAGCAGGAAATCAGCGTGGGCGCTGATGACTGTCAGCAGGTTGTTGAAGTCGTGCGCGACGCCACCGGCGAGTTGGCCGACTGCCTCGAGTTTCTGTGACTGCCGAAGTTGAGCCTCGAGTGCTTTTCGATCGCTCAGGTCGCCAATGAGCGCTATGAACCCGGTGTGCGTCCCTGTTGCGTCACGGAGCACCGAGGTCGAGACCACGACATCCAGCACTGTACCATCCTTGCGCACGCGTCGCGTCTCGAGCGCGCGGATCCCGGCCTCATGCGCCTCCAGCGACTGCATCGCGGCGAACGTGGCGCGCTCGCTGTCGGGAATGTAGGGTAGCGGCTTTCCAATAACCTCGGCAGCGCGCCAGCCCAACATGTGCTCTGCTGCCTTGTTCCAGAGGGTTATGCGCCAATTCGTGTCCACGGCGACGATCGCCTGAGGCGCCGCATCCATCGTCGAATGAAGAGTCTCGTTCGCGCGGCGCACCGCCAGTTGTGCCTCGAGGTGCGAGGTGACATCATGCGCTACCCACACCACCGTATCCGAATCGAGCGGTGATACGACTGCATCGAAATAGATCGTGGTTCCGCCGATGACCAGAGTGTACTCTGTGCGCACGGCCTGGGCCTGATCGAGCGCCTGGCGAATCGTCGCGCATATACCGTCGGCCTCGGCTTGTGGCAGGACGTCATGGACTGTTCGTCCGAGCAGCGAATCCGGAGGCGCATATAGCCGATCTGCGTTCGTCGCCGGAATGCGGAGATACCGGCCTTCCCGGCTCAACACGAGCACGACCGCCCGCATTGCGCCGAAAAGGGCCAGCAACTCGGCTTGTGAAGAAGCGCGAGCGGCTTCGGCTTCCAGTTGGCGGGCGACTGCCTGGCGGGATTCGTCCGAGCTACGCGCGAGCAGCTCCAGCTGGCGGGTTCGCTCCTCGGCGGTTCGGCGGCGCATCCATAAGTAAGCCGAGAGCAAGCTCAGAGATATCAACATTGTGGCTACTGCTATGAGCGCATATGGCGGTTTGGGAATAAACCGCAGGTCGTTGGCGTCGCGCGGCGCGAGCTGGTAGCCGCTGTTTGCTGGTTTCGCGTCGGTAAACTTTCCCGCGATCGCGTCCATCTCGAGCGTCCCACCACGCAGCACGCGCTTTGCGATCAAAGGATCGTAGAGCAGAGGCTTCGGGAGGTACACGGGAATCTGGCCCGAGCGGTCCTCGAACGTGAACATCGTCCGCGCATTGTCGGCTTTGGAGATCGTTAGCGTGCCGAACACCCGCACCAGCTTTCCCGCGAAGCGTTCGGAGCTCAGATCCGCGGCCAGCGCAGGTTGTGGGACCAGCGGCAGCCCGCGTCCCAGTCGCCGGAGGCCTGTGAGCGCCAGCTCGGTGATGCCGCGATACACCTTTAAGGTACCGTCGGCCGCAACGGAGTCGCCGAGGTGGAGTCCATCGAGCATGCGACTGAAGTTGGTTGCCAGGAGGAGGATTCCAGCGGTCTTGTCCTGGATCGCGACGTATCGAAGCCGCTCGCCAGCCTTTTGAGGGAGGGCAATGACAACGCCGGTAAGGCGAAGGGCCTGCCCGACCCGATCTGGAACGAAGTCACCATCGCGATCAGCGAGCGCCTCGGAAATCGAGCGAAGGCTCTGGCCTTGCTGCGCGTGCGAGCTCCCAGCAGGAATGCACAGCAGCCCCGCACAGAGGAGCAGGAGGACCGGCACGCGATACGATTCGCCGATCAGGTCGGCGTTTGACTTATTGAATGGTTTCGGCAACCGGACGATCTCCTCAAGAGATTCCTGGCTTTGCGGCCCCGCCTCGCGACGGGAGTGCTATTATCGGTCCAGGTGGTACTGCGCTCGCGCGAAAGTCCGAGCGAGCGGCTGAGGAGTAATACTCACTCCTGCGCATGACGAGAGCGTGAATCAAGCTTTACGACTTCGTCACGATGCATATGCGTGACGCAATTGACCACGATTCGGTGCGAGACTAACTTGCAAAACTCTGCGTTGCAGGCGTTCAGTCCGTGACCAGGGGGCCTGTAGCTCAGGTGGTTAGAGCGCACGCCTGATAAGCGTGAGGTCGGTAGTTCAACTCTACCCAGGCCCATAAACACTTCAGCTGATTGTCCCGTATCGGCTCAACGCCGGTGCGGGATTTTTTGTTGGCCCTGAGCGCTCTTCATCTTTCGTAGATTCCAAACCAAAATACCAAGACCATTAGGAGGCTTATGCTGAAAAGCATTTCTGTTTCGAGATTGCGAATCGTCAACCTCCTGTTTTTGAGTGCATGTCAACTCCACGCGACTCAGATTGTCTTCGATTCGGAGCGCGACGGTCAGTTCGATCTCTTTGTCATGGATTCGGAGGGTGCCAACGCGATGCGGGTGGTACATACACTGGGCAACGGCAGAAGCAGTCAATTTCCGGATTGGTCGCCGGACCGGAAGAAGATCGCCTTCGCGTCGGACCGGGACGGCCCGTGGGAGATCTACGCCATCAACGCTGATGGTACGAGCTTACAGAGGTTGACGCACACGATCGTCGAAGGCGGAATGGGTAGTCCTGATTGGTCTCCCGATGGCAGCAAGATCGCTTTCACGGCCGGTACATCTGGAAAATCAGAGATCCGCCTGATGTACGCAGACGGCTCACATGTCCTCTCTCTTACGTCGAGCGAGAGAGAGGGCTCGTGCTCGTTCCCTGCTTGGTCACCCGACGGAAAGACACTTGCCTTTGCCTCCTATCGAGGCGGGATCTGGGACCTCTACGTGATGAACTCGGATGGTTCCGATGCGCGGCCGATTACCCATTCCTCCGGTCAAGAGGTCGTGTATAACGCGCCAGCATGGTCGCCGGATGGCAAGAAAATAGCCTTCGACTCAAGACGAGGTGGCAAATGGGACATATTCGTGATGGATGCGGATGGTTCCAACGAGCGACAGCTCACGCGGAGCGAAGGGGTCAATTCGCGTCCAGCTTGGTCGAGTGACGGGAAGAGAATCGCATTTCACTCCACCCGCGATCGGCCAACAGGTAATGAGAGAATGGATTTCGAGGTTTATGTGATGGATGCCGATGGCTCTCACGTCCGGCGACTCACATCAAACACGGCGTTTGACGGGCACCCTGACTGGTGATGGGGGCTCCTAACCAGCGGCCGCAACCGACGGCCGCATGAAATCCGATCCGATGGTATCCGTTGTGGTGTCCATTCGAATGCGCAAAATGTTCGTGAAAGGGCGCAAGATGTTCTTGAATGGCGACTTGCTGAGCGGGATGGTCGTTACAGGTAGGCTAGTTTGGAACGTCTGAGCCTAATTCATGTTCGTTTGAACCGGCCTGATAAGCGTGAGGTCGGTAGTTCAACTCTACCCAGGCCATAACCCTCAAGGAGGGTAGACTACGAAAGAGGCCGCCCGCCGACGCGGACGGCCTCTCTCCTCACGCGGCTAACAGCCGGAGACCGCCACCGCGCGGAACATGCCGACGTTTCCTTGAGGCGCATTGCGGGTCATCGGGATAGTAAACATGGTTTCGTCGTGCAGCATGTTCAGAGCTCCCGGATACCCACCGCCTGGGGCTGTGCAGGGTCTCGAACCCTCCGCAGTCGGGGGCGGCCCACCGGTACTGACGGCCGCGATCGAGAAGGCGGATCCCGACTGCGGCGCGAATACGATCCCCATTGGCGACTCCCGGGATGCGAGCGTGTTCGGAGCTGTCATGTCCGAGCAGGCGCTGATGACGACAGACCCGCTGAGGGCGATGGCGACGAAGAGTTTGCGGCCGATCATTGGAGTACCTCCTGAATCGAAGGGTAGGGCTTGGAATGCTAGGCTATCCAATGACTAAAGCAATAGGCACCTTCGCCTGGCGCGATTGTCCTTCAACGACCGCAATAGTGTCCGTTGCGGTGTCCATTCAGCTGCGCAAGGGTTCGCGGAAGTGCGCAAGATGTTCGGCTTTTTCGTTCTCACTCTTCGCGGGAGTGCTGTGACGGCGGCAGTGACAAAACCCTCCAATGGGCGGTGCAAGCCGGCTGATGTATGCATCCGCGGGAGCGTTCAACGCTGACTCGACTCGGCTCTGGATCGTCCTAAAAGGGACGCCCCGGCGGCTTTCTGCTCGCCATGCCTGACTATCTTCTCGTTGAGCAGCGCTCGTGAAAATTTTGCGTGGTCGATCCATTTCCAAAAGCGCACGAGGACTGGTAAAGGCTGCGGCCGCGGCCGTTCTCGTAGCGGGCGCCCTCCCGCGCGCGCTTGCGAGTCAGGAATTCGACCTTTCCCGGAAGATCACGCAGTACAGGGTGCGCGTCTGGTCCGACGAGGAAGGGCTCCCGCAGAATTCCGTGCCCGCGGTGCTGCGGCTGAGAGATGGAACCATGCTCG
>DASTTD010000082.1:0-4466 GCA_035760325.1 Gemmatimonadaceae bacterium | reverse complement strand
AGGCGGTGCTCCCTCCCGGACGTTGATGCAGCGCGCGGGGAAGGCCGCGGCCAGACAGATCATCGGACGATTCGGAGACCGGCTGTATCCGGGCGTTACGGTCTTTGCCGGACCGGGCAACAACGGCGGTGACGGCTGGGTGGTTGCCGGCGAGCTGGCGCGCGCGGGAGTCCCGGTCCACGTCCCGCATATCGGTGGTCCGAAAACTCCGGAGGCCATCGCGGAACGGGAGGACGCGCTCAAGTCGATCGAGCCGACCGGTGAGACGTTTTTCAGCCGGCTGGTGGTAGATGCCCTCCTCGGCACGGGTTTTCGGGGCGCCCCGCGCAGCGAGCTCGCGGCAGCGATCGCGACGATCAATCAATTGCGGGCAAGCGGCTACGCCGTTGCTTCGCTCGATGTTCCGAGCGGCCTGGACGCCACCACCGGAGAGCATGGTGAGTGCGTGCACGCCGACGTTACCCTGAGCTTTGGGGCGTTGAAGCGCGGAACGCTCCTCGCACGCGACTGCTGCGGCGAGATCGTCGTAATCGACATCGGGCTGGATGAGGCAAGCCCGCGAGTCGATGAGTCGCTGCCACTGCTCGTCGATCAGCGCTGGGTGGCTGAAAGAATGCCCTCGATCAGATTCGACGCGCACAAGGGCCAGCGAAAGCATCTGGCAATCGTGGGAGGAGGAAGCGGAATGGGTGGCGCCGCGGTCCTCGCGGCCCGCGCCGCCCTGCGAAGCGGGATTGGATTGGTACGCGCCGTCGTCGCCGCGAGCAACACGAACGTCGTTCTGCTGGGCGCTCCGGCTGCCCTGGTATCCGAGTGGCCGGACGACCGCGTCGAGATAAAGCGTGACATCGGCGAGTGGGCGGATGCGATTGTCCTCGGTCCGGGAATGGGGCGCTCTCGAGAGGCGGAAAAGCTGATGCGACTCGTCATCGAGGCGTCGCGGCAGCCGCTTCTCCTCGACGCCGATGCCCTCAACCTGTTCGAGAACGATGTCTCGTCCCTGCGCGGTCTTCTTGCCGGCAGACAGTGTCTCGTCACTCCGCACCCGGCTGAATTCGCGCGCCTGGCCGGTACCGATGTAAAGACGGTGCTGGCGGAGAGGTTCGACATCGGCACCTCTCTCGCCGCGGACCTCGGCGCGACCGTTCTGCTGAAAGGAGCGCCGACGATCATTTTTTCTCCGACCGGCGAGCGGCTGGTGTCTCCCCGCGGGACGGCGGCGCTCGGTACCGGCGGCACCGGTGACATTCTCGCGGGCATCGCTGGAACCCTTCTGGCTCAGGCCGGTGATCCCGTCAGCGCGGGGGGCTGCGCCGCCTGGGCTCATGGCAAGGCTGCCGAGCTTTGTGCCTACGTGCGCGGCACGACGCTCGAAGATGTTCTCTATGCCTTGCCACGTGTGTGGAACGAGAAGGAGCCACCGCTCGACCCGCCGGTGATTGCGCGTCTTCCCGCGGCCGCGCAATGATCGACTGGAAAGCCGCTGACCCAGTTCGCCATACCGACCTCGGCCCAGGCAGGGAATTCGACCTCGTTCGCGTCCTGCTAGCGGAATGGGGACGCTCGGCGAGCGGTGTAGGCGACGATGCCGCGGTCGTTCCGGTGCCGCCCGGTGAGAAGCTGCTCGTCACGACCGATACATCGGTGGAAGGCGTCCATTTCCAGCGCGAATGGCTCAATCACTTCGAGATAGGGTACCGCGCGACGGCAGCGGCGCTCAGCGATCTCGCCGCAATGGCGGCGCGTCCCATCGGCGTCGTCATCGCGCTGACGCTTCCTCCCGCCGACCGTCTCGAAGCCGCCGCTCTTGCGACCGGGATTCGGGAAGGCGCCTCCGCCAGCCTGTGTCCGATCGTAGGCGGAGATCTGACAGCGGGGAAAACGCTCTCGCTCACCGTCACCGCGCTCGGCAGCGCCGCCAGGCCACTCACGCGCTCGGGCGCGAAGGCGGGCGACGGGGTCTACGTGACCGGCGCGCTTGGCGGACCAGGAGCCGCTCTTCGTGCATGGATGGAGGGCAGGGAGCCACGTGAGCAGGATCGGGCGCGCTTCGCGCATCCAATCGCGAGGATCGAAGCAGCCATTACGCTGGCGGCGCACGGAGCGACATCCGCGATCGACATCTCCGACGGGTTGATGGGAGACCTGGCCCACGTCGCCGCCGCAAGCAGGGTATCCGTCGAAATCGATCTGGAGCGCATTCCATGTGTGCCGGAAGTCTCCGCGATCGAAGCCGTCGTCTCGGGTGAGGAGTACGAGCTGGCCGTCACCGGCAGGAACGTCGATGTCAGCGCGTTTTACGACGAGCATGGCCTCAGGCTCAGCGAAGTGGGCCGGATTGTTGCCGGATCGCCGGGGGTACAGCTCTTTCAGGCTGGAAGGAAGATCCCCACGCCCGGTGGGTTCGACCACTTCAAGCGCAAATGATCTCAATGTTCAGAACGGTGATGATCCTGGTCACCTCCGCGATTGTCACCCCCGTGCTCGGCTCGATCGTTATCGCCGCCGGGCTGCTCGGGATCGAGGATAAGCCGGGCGGCATCTACGACAGGGTTCCGCGCTGGTGGTCACGCGCGGTGCTGTGGGCGGGCGGAGTGAAGATTCGTGTGCACGGCTCGGAGAACAGCGGGTCGGGCGAGCCGCGGGTGTTCGCCGCGAACCACGTCAGCTGGTTCGACGTTCCCGCGCTCGCCGCCACGCTGCCCAAGTACAAATTCGTGGCAAAGGCTGAGCTGTTCAAAGTTCCGATCTTCGGACGCGGAATACGCGCCGCCGGGATGATCGAAATTCAGCGCGAGAACAGAAAAGCGGCGTTCGGAGCATACGATTTCGCGGCGGAGAAAATCCGTTCAGGGAACTCCGTCGTCGTATTTCCCGAGGGCACGCGCGGCCACTCGTACCAGCTGCGACCGTTCAAGAAAGGGCCGTTCGTCCTCGCGATCGCCGCGGGCGTCCCGATCGTTCCCGTCATCCTTCATGGAACCATCGAAGTACTGAAGCGGGACTCAATGCGGGCCCACCCTGGAACCGTTGATATACATTTGCTCGAGCCCGTAATGACCGACGGAACGGACTACGATCATCGCGAGGTGCTCATGGCGACGGTGCGAGGGCGGATGGAAAAGGCGATGCGCGAGCTGTATGGCGTAGAGCCGCTGCCGCCGCCGTCCCGCACCTCAGTCGCGGTGGAACCCGCTTCAGAGACCGAGCCGACGGAAACACGGTGATCTTTTACGCAATCAACCTGGAAACATGTCGACAATAGCAGCGATCAGCGCACGTGAGATTCTCGATAGCCGTGGCAATCCAACCGTGGAAGCGGATGTCGTCCTGGATAGCGGCGCCTTCGGCCGCGCGGCGGTGCCAAGCGGCGCGTCCACCGGAGAGCACGAAGCGCTCGAGCTCAGAGACGGCGACGCGGAGCGGTATCTCGGGAAGGGAGTGGAGCAGGCGGTACAGAGCGTCGAGGAGCGCATCGGACCGGCGCTGAGCGGCATGTCAGCGGTCGATCAGATGGCGATCGATCGCGCGATGATCGACCTCGACGGCACTCCCAACAAGGGAAAGCTGGGCTCGAACGCGATCCTGGCCGTGTCGATGGCCACAGCGCGCGCGGCGGCGATGGATGTCGGTCTTCCTCTCTACCGGTACCTCGGCGGCCCGATGGCGCGCACGATGCCCGTCCCGATGATGAACATCCTCAACGGCGGAGCGCACGCGACCAACACCGTCGATTTTCAGGAGTTCATGATCGTTCCCGTCGGCGCGACGAGCTTTCGCGAGGCGTTGCGGATGGGCGCCGAGGTTTTCCACGCGCTCAAGAAGGTGCTGGTGAAACGAAAGCTCTCGACGGGGGTGGGCGACGAAGGGGGATTTGCTCCGGATCTCAAGGACGATGAGGAAGCGCTGCGCGTCGTCGTCGAAGCGATCGAAGCGGCCGGCTACGCGCCGGGGAAGGAGATCGCGGTGGCGCTCGACGTCGCCGCGTCCGAGTTGTTCAAGACCGCCACTTATACATTCAAGAAGAGCGGTGGGGGAAGCCGCGATGCGGCGGGAATGATCGAGCTCTACGGAAAATGGCTCGACGAGTATCCGATCGTGTCGATCGAGGATGGATTGGCAGAGAATGACTGGGAGGGATGGGCGCAGCTCACCGCGCAGCTCGGCGACCGCGTGCAGCTGGTGGGCGACGATCTGTTCGTGACCAACACGGAGCGCCTCGCCCGCGGGATCGAGTCGGACACCGCCAACGCCATTCTCATCAAGCTCAATCAGATCGGCACTCTGACCGAGACCCTGGAATCGATCGAGATGGCGCGCGCGAACGGGTATCAGTCCATCATCTCCCACCGCTCGGGTGAAACGGAAGACACCTTCATCGCCGACCTCGCGGTGGCAACGGGGGCGGGACAGATCAAGACCGGATCGGCCAGCCGCACCGACAGAGTGGCGAAGTACAATCAGCT
>DASTTD010000081.1:0-6590 GCA_035760325.1 Gemmatimonadaceae bacterium | reverse complement strand
ATACCTCAAGATCAGCGAGGGATGCGATCACGGCTGCGCCTTCTGCGCGATACCGCTAATGCGGGGGAAGCACCGGTCGTTCTCGCTCGACGAGATCATTCGCGAGGCCCAGGTCCTCGAGCTGCAGGGAGCGAGGGAAATCAATCTCGTCGCTCAGGACCTGGCCCACTACGGCCGTGACCGGCGCGACGGCTTCAGGCTCCCCGAGCTCCTTGAAGCCCTGGTGAGCGAGACCTCTGTGCCCTGGATTCGCATGCTGTACCTGTACTCCACGGGCATCACTGACCGGCTGCTGGATGTCGTTTCCCGGGAGCAGAGAGTGCTGCCGTACGTAGACATGCCTATCCAGCACGGGTCGGACGTCGTGCTTGCCCGCATGAGGAGGCCTGAGCGTCAGCGCACGATACGGGAGCGGGTCGCAAAGTTCCGCGCCGCTGTGCCCGACGTCACGCTCAGGACGACGTGCATCGTCGGATTCCCGGGGGAGACCGATGAACAGTTCGAGGTGCTGCTCGAATTTCTCGAGGAGATGCAGTTCGACCGGGTCGGGGCATTCACCTACTCGCCGCAGGAAGGCACTCGCGCCGCGCAGTACCCAGACGATGTGCACGAGACCGTCAAGCGTGAGCGGCTGGAGCGGCTCACGGAGCTGCAGCGGGGAATAACCGCCGCCAGATACGAGACGAGAACAGGAAAGACCGCGTTGGCGGTGGTCGACCGCGTCGATGAGCGGCGCGGAACCTCACAGGCGCGGCTGCCGTGGCAGGCGGACGACATCGATGGAGTGACTCACCTCGATGAGGCGCTCGCGCCGGGCACCCTGGCTGAAGTCGCCGTCGAGGAAGTGGTCGATGACTACGATTTCCGCGCCTCCCTCATTCGGGTTGCGCTCCCGGCCGGAGCACCTGAGAGACGCCGCACCCGCCGTGAGCTGCCCCTGAGTCAGACCACCATCGGGAGCTACGGGCGCTAGATGGCGGCGCCGACCCTGCACCTGAATTCATCCGAGGTGATGGAGCGCGCACGGGAAATCTTTCCGGGCGGAGTGAGCTCGCCGGTGCGCGCGTTCAAAGGCGTGGGCGGCGAGCCGGTCGTAGCCTCACGCGGGGCCGGACCGCGGATCTGGGACGCGGACGGCAAGGAGTACATCGACTTCGTTCTGTCCTGGGGCCCGCTCGTCCTCGGCCACGCATCGCCGATAGTTCTCCAGGCTCTGGAGGAGGCGATGCAGTCGGGCACGAGCTTCGGAATGCCTACGCTGCTGGAGGTGGAGCTCGGCGAAGCGATCCGCGAGCGAATGCAGCACATCGAGATGATGCGCTTCGTGTCGAGTGGAACCGAGGCGACCATGAGCGCGATCCGGTTGGCGAGGGCATTCACCGGTCGCGATTTGATCCTCAAGTTCGAAGGCTGCTATCACGGACACGCCGATTCCTTTCTGGTGCGCGCGGGCTCCGGCGTCGCGACGCTCGGTCTGCCGGACTCCCCGGGCGTGCCGCGCGACCTCGCCGCGCTCACGCTCACGTCACCGTTCAACGATCTGAGCGCCGCGCGCGCGCTGATTCGATCAAGGCCGGACGCGGTCGCCGCGATCATCGTAGAGCCGGTGGTCGGCAACTCGGGCTTCATACCCCCGGTCCCGGGGTTTCTCGAGGGCTTGAGAGAGCTGGCGAATGAATGCGGAGCGCTCCTGATCTTCGACGAGGTGATGACGGGATTCCGCATCGCCCCTGGTGGCGCGCGTGAGCGGTTCGGGGTGGAGGCGGATCTGACGACCCTGGGAAAGGTGATCGGCGGTGGCCTTCCCGTTGCCGTTTACGGCGGGCGCCGCGACGTGATGCAGCTCGTCGCGCCGCTGGGAGCGGTCTATCAGGCAGGAACACTGTCCGGGAACCCTCTCGCAATGGCGGCCGGTCTGGCGACACTCAGAGCGCTCACCCCCGGTCTCCACGCGCGGATGGAGCAGCGCACCCTCGCGCTGGTCGAAGGATTGCGAAGGATAGCGGGAAGGCTCGGCGTTCCGTTTTCCGCTGGCAGCGCCGGCTCGATGTGGGGGTTTTTCTTTGCGTCGAAGCCGGTCACCAATTTTGCAGAAGCACAGGCGTCCGATCTGGCGCTGTTCCGGAAATTCTTCCACGCCGCGCTCGAGCGCGGAGTATATCTGGCACCATCACCTTTTGAAGCGGCTTTCATGTCGGCGGCGCACGGGGATGCGGAGATTGCGACGGCGCTCGACCGGCTGGAAGCGGCGATGGAGCAGGCCATTGCGTAAAGCCATTTCACTTCTGATTCTCGCTGCCGCCGGCGCTTGCGTTTCCGTAACGACACCGCGGGGCGGAACGGACACGCCCGTAGTTACCGGGGGACGGTACAAGCGCGGGGCGGATCAGCCGGTACGAATAGCCCTCGCCACCGCTGCGCGCGATGGAAACGTCAGCGCGACCGGCGCGTGGGAGTTGTTCGACAGGAACGGGCAGACCCTCATCGCGCGCGCGAGACCGACTGACGTCTGGAGCATCCGGTTCGGCCGGTCCGGATGTGATCCGTCCGCGACTGCGTGCGGATCGGATCTCACCCTTACCCGTGGTGGCGCCGCCCGGGTGGTAGAGGGCCCCATTGTGGCTCGTCCCGCCAGCGGGTCGTTGATCAAGTGGAACGACAAGCGATACCGGGGCGAGCTGCTGATCAGTAAAGCGGATTCGGGAGCGCTCGTAGCCAATGTCGTCAACATGGATTCATATCTGCGGGGCGTCGTTCCGCTCGAGATAGGAACGAGGACCGCGGCTGAGTTCGCCGCTGTTCAGGTGCAGGCGATAGCGGCGCGGACTTACTCGTATACACGTCTTACCACCAGCCGCGCGTTCGATATGTACGCCACTGTCCAGGATCAGGTGTACGGCGGCGTAGATGCCGAGAAAGCCCAGACCGACTCGGCCATTCTCACCACGCGCGACGTCGTGATCGCCTTCGCGGGACGTCCAATCAATGCCTACTACTCGTCGACCTGCGGCGGGAGCACTGCGGGCGCCACGGAGGTCTGGAACGACCGGCCGGATGAGCCGTATCTCCGGCCGGTGAGTGACAGGATTCCCGGAACCGACAGGTTCTACTGCGACCCGTCTCCCCGATTCAGCTGGACGCAGACGTGGGACAAGCCCGCGCTGCGCTCTGTACTGGAGAAGTACCTTTCGAGCTATACCAATGCGCCCAGGACCGGGCTCGGCCGCATTACCGGCATCACCGAGCAGGGAAGGACGGCCTCGGACAGAATTGCGGCGCTCAGAATAACCACCGATGCCGGGACCTTCACCCTGCGCGGGAACGACACACGCTTCGTCCTGCGCAACCCGCAGGGCGCGATTCTCAACAGCACCTTTTTCCGGCATGTGACCACGACCGACAACGGTGAGGTCTCCAGTCTGACTGTCACTGGGCGGGGATTTGGACACGGAATCGGGATGTGTCAGTGGGGAGCGATAGGGAGGGCGCGGGCCGGGCAGGACTTCCGCACGATCCTGGAGACCTATTATCCGGGGACGAGAGTTGGACCGATCGCGGGCTAGCGAGAGAAACGCCGATGAGTAAAACCAACTGCAGAATTGGCCTCGTCGGTGCCGGCGCGATCGCCCAGCTCGCGCACCTTCCCGTTCTGGCGAAGATCAAGGGCGCCCAGCTCGTCGCGCTTTGCGATAACGACGGACCCAAGGCGAGCGCGATCGCCGAGCGACTGGGGATTCCTGACGTGTTCACGGACATGGAAGATCTGCTCGAGCTCGATGAGGTCGATGCGGTCGTCATTGCAACCCCCAACCATTTGCACGAGCCTCACGTGCTCCGGGCGCTCAAATCGAAAGTCGACGTGCTGTGCGAGCGCCCGCTCTCACTCACCTCGCGCGGCGTAGAGCGCATTCTCTCCGCCGCCAAACAGTCGGGTCGAAAGGTGGTGGTGGGCAACAATCACCGCTTTCGGAGCGACGTTCAACAGCTCAACCGCTTCATTCAGGGCGGTGAGCTCGGGCGATTGATCGGAGTGCGCGCCGGGCATTACCAGCTCACGAGCGCCCGCACCGGCTGGCGCTTCCGGCGCCCGGAAGCCGGCGGAGGAGCGTTCTTCGAGCACGGCTTCCCGCTCGTCGACCTCGCGCTCTGGCTCGCGGATTTTCCCGAGCCCGTACGCGTCGCGGCGCACATGGACCGCGGACGCGGAGTCGGAAGCGTCGAAGACTCGATGGTGGTTCACATCGAATGCGCCGGGAACATCAGCTTCACCTTCGACGTCTCATGGGCGTACGTCGGACAGGAGGAGCGGTGGTGGTTCGAGGTGCTGTCGGCGCGGGGCAGCGCGCGACTGGCTCCGCTCCGGGTCGTGAAAATCCTGAATGGAAGACCGACGGACGTTTCGCCAAGCGGCGCGGCGGCTCGCGAGAGCGTCTTTCTACAGTCGTACCGCGCTGAGCTCGCGCACTTCATCGCGGTCGTCAACGAGCAAACCCCGTACGATGCACCGGAAGATCAGCTCGTGGTTATGAAGCTGATCGAAGCGATCTACAAGGCGGCGGAAGACGGACGCGAAGTGCGTCTGTAGCCGGTCAAGCGGTACACTGTCCACAGGACCGCCAGGTTGATCGGCAGGCCCAGCGCGATCATCTCGCCATTGAGCTGTCGGAAAAACGGCATTCCCTGCGCGATCAGGCCGAACAGCGACAGCGCCGCAACGATCGCACTCAGCTGGCGCGCCCTCGAGACTCCGCGCAGTCCATAGATCGAGAGGGGGATGAGAGCCGCGAGCGCGACCGACAACGGATTGAGCTGAAGAAGGTTTTCGTTCCAGCTCATGAAATAGTGCCGGGTGAAAACCCACGCCGCGAGCAGTGCCGTGCCGGCCAGGCCGCCGATGAGACTCCAAAGCGTGGCGATCGCAGTGGCGCCGAAGAGCGCCAGGCGTCCACCGCCCTCGGCGTTCCTGACGAGCGCGATGAGCGTGCCTCCCAGCGCGAGCCCCAGAGCGAGGAACCACGGCAGGTAGTTTGGAGGAGCGGCGGGCTCCGGTCCCCGGCCGGCCGTGAAGAGCGCCATCTCCGATCGCACGAGCGGAACTTTCGCGTCGAGGCTGTCGGTCACGCGAACTGTGCGGAGATGGTTGGCCATCCTCACCGGGAGGAACATCTCGTTCCACATCGAGATGGGCCGGTCAGCGGGATGCCCGAGCGCGAAAGTGATTCCCGTGTACACCGGGACATTGCCCTGGGTGAGACGCTGGGTGTGACTGCGATAGCTCTCCGAGGTGAGACGTGTCGTCGTTGCCGTTTGCAGCTGGCCACCGAGCGCTCGGTCGAGCATGTCGCGCAGGCGCGTCGAGCAGTTGTCCCGGTAGTAATCGTACCGGTAATACTTGTTCTCGGGGCGCGCGTTCTCTTCCAGCGCCTGCTTGAGCGATAGCCGCTGGGTCGGAGTCAGGCTGAGCTCCTGCGCCAGCAACGAGCGGTTGCGACGGGTGTACGTCTGAAGCATCGCTTCGAGGTCGATTCCCTCCATCCAGTACCGCGTGTTACCGGTGAGGAAACGTCCGAGGAAGTTCGGCTGAGCGAAGTCGAACATTCCCCAGTTGTAGGTGATGTCGCTGCCGTCGGACCGATCCTTTATCCAGATCGCGTTGTGCCCGAACAGCTCCCAGACCTCGTCGCCCTGGCCGATGGTCAGGAGATAGATGGTCAGCTCCGAGCCCGGCTCGCCGGCGGGCTGGGCGGGAACGAAGGGAATTATCTGGGAGCTGCCGCGTGAAGCGGCGGCTGTGAACAGGCACAAGCCGCAAAAGACGCGGAAAAGGCTTCGTGACACCATCGAGGAAAGTTGGCAAAAAAAAAGCCCACCGCGAGGGTGGGCTCGATTCGAGTTGGAAGGATCAGCGTCCCGCGCCGACGAGCTCGTCCGACTTTTCCTTCCTGGTGTTGTTGGCCTGCTTGTTTCCGCGGGGCTCCGAAACCTCGTTGGTGTTCCCGCGACCGACCACTCCCTGCTGCGCCTTCGAGCCGGAGCTGATCTGAATGCGACGCGGCTGCGGCAGGGCGGCCTTCGGAATCCGGAGCGACAGAATGCCGTTGTCGTACTCCGCGGCGATCTGGTCCTCGTCAACGCCCTGCGGCAGCTGGAACGTTCTCATGAACGATCCGTAGGTCCGCTCCACCAGGTGGTAGCGGCTCTGCTCCTCTTCCTTCCGCTCGCTCCGCTTCTCGCCGCGAATGGTGAGAATCCCGTTCTCGGCGGTGACCTCGACGTTCTCGGGCTTGAGGCCGGGGAGCTCGAGCTCCACGGTCAGATCGTTTTCCGTCTCTTTGATGTCAACCGCGGGGGTCCAGTTCTGGCCCTCACGCATGAACGCATCCTCGAAGAGTCTGTCAATCTCGCGCCGGAGCCCGAAAACGGGGGAGCCGGTGGTCATCCTGTAGAGCATTTTCGCCTCCTTTGGTTTAGGTCCTGGGTGTTGCTGGCGCCGAGGGAAAAAGCAACGGACGTACCAGCTGATTTTTGCCATTTCGACAAGGCCGGGTGCCAGGAATGCGGGCCGACGGTCAAAATTGCAGAGAACCGGT
>DASTTD010000080.1:0-7971 GCA_035760325.1 Gemmatimonadaceae bacterium | reverse complement strand
TTTCGCGCGAGCATGTCGAGGCGGGAGTCATTGATATACCGCGACCTGATTCGCGCGTCAACAGAAATTTTCAACGGGCTTTTTTCGCGGCATGCGGCGATCCAACCGCGCGCGCAAACATCCTTATTTCAGCGCGTGACCACGGCTCGTTGTTCGCCAGCGCCACGACGGACGTGTGGCGGGATGCTGATCGGTAACTGCCCGGAAATCGCGGATGTTCCCAGAAGAGCGCGCGCTGCTGCCTGCTGTGAAACGGGAAATCCGCCCCAGGCAACGAGATATGCTGCAACGGTCGGAATCTGGCGGAGAAGATACGGATTACCGAACGCGACAACGATCGGCTTTCTCCCTCTCGTCACGAGCGACTGCACGAAGCCGGCGAAAACCGCGGGCGCGTTCGCCGTCACGGCATCCCAGTTGTGTCCGATGTAGGATCCGATGATGACTACATCTGCCGAATCAGCAGCAGCGAGCACTCGAGGGTAGTTCGACGCGCCGTCTTCGGTCGCGACGAATTCCGCGCGCACGTTTGGAAGGCTTCCACGCAGCTCGGCATTGAAAGCCACACCAGCCGACAGATCGGCGCGGCGGGCAAGTGTTATCGACAGAACCCGGGCGGTCCTTGAACCGATTGGGACCTGCCTCAGCGAATCCTTCGCCAGCGTTATCGACTTCTCCGCGATCCGCCGCGCGACCTGCGCGCTCGCGCTGTCGCCGACCGTGAACCGTAACGCATTGATGTCAACCAGCTTGCTTCGTGGGAGACCGATGCGGCGCTTTGCCTCGAGAACGCGGTGCACCGACGAATCGAGTCTGGCTTCCGTATATCGACCTTCCGCTACTCCGGCAATGACCGCATCGATCGCCAGCGTCACATCCTGCGGCTGGATCAGAACATCGACACCTGCGGCGATCGCCCGCTTTACCGCTTCGGCCAAACCGAACTGGTCCAGAACGCCGCGCATGTCCATAGCATCAGAGATGATGATTCCGTCGAAGCCCATGTCGCGACGGAGCAATTGCGTCATCACCCTGGCCGACAACGTACCAGGAACATTCGACGAGTCGAGCGCCGGCATGGCGCCGTGGAATGACATGATCGCGCCGACCCCGGCTGCCACCGCGACGCGAAAAGGAACCAGCTCGACGGAATCCAGCCGGCTCCTGCTCACCGTCACCACCGGCAGCGCCAGGTGAGAGTTGACGCCGGTATCACCGTGACCCGGGAAATGCTTGCCTGTCGCGATCATGCCATGATCCTGCACGCCGCGAATGAACGCCGCGCCCATGCGGCCAACCTGAACCGGATCTTCACCGTAGGCCCGCGTGTTGATGACAGGGTTGTCTGGATTGTTGTTCACGTCCAGCACGGGAGCGTAGGCAATGTGAATCCCGAGCGCTCGGCCTTCGATTGCGGTCAGCCTTCCCTGCTCGTACGCCAGGCTGGTGTCACCAGTTGCGCCGATTGCCATTTCCGGTGGGAACACCATCGCGCCGCCAAGGTCGATCGCATTGGGTACGAAATATCCGCCGCGCGCGCGAAAGCCGGCGCCGGCCTCGAGGTCAGCCCCGAACAAGAGTGGAATGCTGCTCATCCCCTGCAGCGAGTTGAGCTTGGCGGCGATCTCGGTCGGTGAGCCCACGGAAATGGTAAACCCGCCGACCTTGTCCTGCGTGACGTACTTCGTGAGCAGGCGCCATTGTCTCGAGTCTCCGGAGACGTAGTCGCCGTAGACGCTTGGCCACACGATTTGCGCGGCTTTTTCTCTCAGGCTGAGCGACGCCAGCACCGAGTCACTCCACCGCTCGGAAACCCAGGGAAGCCGTGAACCCACCTGAGCTGTCTGCGGGGACGATTGGTTTACTGCGGGCTGGACGGCGCTGCAACCACACAGCAGCAGCAGAAAGCCGGGCGCGAAAACTGTGACGCTGTTGATTCGTCGCATTGTCAGTGGGAGATAGTGCCTTTTTTCGTGGTGTCGACCTCGGATTCCGCGCCCGTCTTGAAGAGAAAGGCCGACATGTTCTTCACGAGGAACGATCGCGCCTGCGGGTCCATCACGTTCAGCCCGTAGTGATTGATCAGCATCGTCTGCTGCTTGAGCCAATCCGCCCAGCACTGGGTGCAGATTTCCTCGACGACTCGCGCTCCGATCTGGCCGGGAAACGGAGGCTTCACGAAACCTGCGCGCGTCTGTCCACAGCGCACGCAGGTGACTGTTTCGGGCATGCCTTTACCTAACGGCGCGCGTAGGAGATCTCCGCCAGCCCGAAGAGGGACAACAGTCTGAGGTAGAACCAGCCGATATCGAACTCGTACCACTTGGCCTTGAACTTCGCGGAGTGCGGGTCGGAGTGATGATTGTTGTGGAGCTCCTCTCCGCCCAGCCAGATCGCGATCGGAAGGATGTTCCGGCTCTCGTCCTTGACGTCGAAGTTCCTGTAACCGACGGCGTGACCGACGCCGTTGATGATTCCGGCCGCCCAGAAAGGGATCCAGATCATCTGAACTCCCCACACGAGTGGGCCGACGAAGAACCCGAACAGATACACATCGACTGCGAGCATCACCAGAATTCCGACCCAGTTGAGGGGGGACAACAGATGCCTCTCGAGCCAGTCGTTGGGCGTTCCCTTGCCGTATTTGTCGAGAACCCCCGGCTGGCGAACGGCCTTTCTATAGTAGAAGGCGCCCTTCAGGACGATGTTGCGAAGCCCTTCCATGAGCGGGCTGTGCGGATCCCCTTCCCGGTCGGCGAAAGCGTGGTGCTTTCGGTGGCAGGCCACCCACTCCTTGGTCACGATCGCCGTCGACAGCCACAGCCACAGCCGCATCGGCAAGGCAGCGAGATAGTGCAGCTTCACGCCCCGGTGTGTCTGGGCGCGATGGAGAAAGAGCGTTACTGACACGTTGGTGAGATGTCCGGCGACGATCACGAACACGAGCGGCTTCCACCAATCGGTTCCCCAGCTTCCAAAATCCGGCATTGCTTGCTCCAGTGATCTGTGACTCTGCGTATTCCCGGAATCTATCGGGACTGCGCCCCTAAACCAAACGACCGCGCCTCGTTGTCGCAACGCGCCGCAGGCTTCGAACCTCCTCCTCGACCTTGCGAGAGGGTCGGAGCAGTCTTAGCCTCTTCGCAATGAATCGCGTGAAGAGATCGGAATCGCTCGTCGACGGGTGTGCGACCGCCCAGGGCACTCAGCGGCTCAGGAAGCGGTTCAGCGCGGCGTACCCCGAGAATTTTTTCCGGCCCGTCGCCGGCGGCATCGCTGTCTCGTCTCTTGGCATGGGCACCTACCTCGGCGAATGCGACGACACGGAGGATGCGCGCTACACCGCGACCGGCATCGATGCGCTCGGCCGGGGAGTCAACCTGCTCGACACCGCGATCAACTATCGGTGCCAGCGCTCCGAACGGAGCATTGGCGGCGCCGTGCGATCCGCGATCGAGCGCGGCACCGTATCGCGCGACGAGGTCGTCGTCTGCACCAAGGGCGGGTATATCCCCCTGGATCGCACCCCTCCCGGCACGAGGGAAGGCTATCGGGGCTTTCTGCAGAGCGAATACTACGGTCCCGGAATAATGACACCGGCCGATGTCGTGAGCGGCGGCCATTGCCTCACGCCTCGATATCTCACCGACCAGATCGCGCGGAGCAGGAGAAACCTCGGACTCACCACACTCGACGTCTATTACCTGCACAATCCCGAGCAGCAGCTGGATTCGGTGGATCGCTCGACGTTCGAGGATGTGATGCGCGCCGCTTTCACGACGCTCGAGGAGCACGTCGTCGAGGGCAGTATCATGAGTTACGGGTGCGCGACCTGGCAGGGATTTCGAGCACCGCCAGGGTCACGAAATCATCTCAGTCTCGAGGGCCTGGTGACGCTGGCCCGTGAAGTCGGTGGAGACGGACATCATTTTGGAGTGGTGCAGGTCCCGGTCAACCTGGCGATGACCGAAGCGGTGCGCACCCCGACCCAGCAGTGCGGATCGAAGGTGGTTACTCTCCTCGAGGCAGCGCACCGGCTGAACATATCGGTCGTGGGAAGCGCAACTCTGATGCAGTCCCAGCTCACCAGAGCGCTGCCCCGGGAGCTTCACTCCGCCTTCCCGGGCTTTTCCAACGATGCGCGGCGGGCGATTGCGTTTGCCCAGTCGCTTCCTCTTGCCTCGGCGCTCGTGGGCATGAAATCCAGGGTACACCTCGAGCAGAATCTCGAGCCGGCGCTCGTAAGCTAGGGCGACATGATGCTTCCCGCGCATCACCGGCCTGGTGGTGGGTTCATCAACCCATGGGAGCCGGGGCGCACCCACGGGTTTCTGGACTTTCTGAAGTGGACGCTGCTCGAGAAGCGAAAAGCACCGGAAGGTGGCCGCGCGGTGCGTGCAACCTTTCCTCGCGCTGATCCGTCGTTCGTATTTCCCCGCCCCGAGCCACTGCAGCTGACGGTGACGTGGATCGGGCATTCCAGCTTCCTGCTGCAGATCGGCGGGCTCAACGTCCTTCTCGACCCTATCTGGAGCGACCGAGCGTCACCGCTCCGGTTCGCCGGGCCCAGACGTCGAGTGCCGGCCGCCGTTGAGTTCGATGCCATGCCGCCGATCGACGCAGTTGTCGTGTCGCACGACCATTACGATCATCTCGATGCGATGACGGTCAGGAGGCTGATCGAGCGCTATCCGGCGATCGCCTGGCTGGCGCCGCTCGGTGTCGGCGAGTTCCTCCGCCGTCGTGGTGCCCGGACCGTCGCGGAATGCGACTGGTGGGAGAAGTCGGTGGTCGGCCAGCTCGAGCTCACCTGCGTACCGGCCCAGCACTTCTCGGGAAGGGCACTGAACAACCGAAACTCGACGCTGTGGTGCGGGTGGGCAATCCGCTCCGCGCACCATTCTGTTCTGTTCGCCGGTGATACGGCCCTGCACCCGGAGTTTGGTCTGATCAGCGATCGGTGCGGTCCGTTCGACGTCGCGATTCTGCCAATTGGCGCGTACGAGCCTCGCTGGTTCATGGGTGCGGTTCACATGAATCCGGAAGACTGCATGATCGCCATGGAGCAGGTGCGCGGCAGTGGAAGCGCGCGCCGATTGGTCCTCGTCGGAGCACACTGGGGCACGTTCAAGCTGACTGACGAGCCGATCGACGAACCGCCCGCGCGAATGCGCGACATCTGGCGCGCCGGAGGTCTGGCCGAGGATGATCTGTGGGTAATGCAGCACGGCGAGACGCGCGCGTTGCCGTGAGTGATTGTTCGAATTAATGTCTGTTGCGCGGTAAGCCGGTGTAGCGCAGCATTGTTGTGCGCGAATCTTGCTATTCCGTTCCACGAACCCTCCTACACGGAGCTTTTTTATGGCTGCAGCCAAGAAGTCCAGTAGTTCACGACGTCGAAAGAGTTCGCGGTCCGGATCATCCGGGCGGAAGAGCGGCGGGCGCAAGCGCGGCGGTCGTAAGAGCGCGGCTCGAAAGGGCTCCGCCACACGCAAACGCTCCAGCCGCAGGCGCTCGGCTTCGGCAAAGAAGGGCTCTGCCACTCGCAAGCGCGGCAGAAGCAGGCGCAAGGCCGCGGCGAAGAAGGGTGCCGCCACTCGCAAGCGTCCCAGCAGCAAGCGCAAGGCCGCAGCACGCAAGGGCGCGCGGCGTAGACAGTCGCCGGTCGCTCGCGTGAAGAGAGTCGCGAGCGGTGTCGTTTCCCAGGCTCAGGGACTCGGCGAGCGCGCTGTCGGAACTGTGACTGATTTCGTTCAGGACCGCTTCTAAAAAGGGTGCATCAGGTAGCCGCTGAGTCAGCGGCGGCTGCCGCACCCCCGCGGGCGTGTTCATCGAGCCAGTTCTTCACCTCGGTATAAACTCCCTCGCGACCGTAGTCGACCGTGATGACGTGGCCCGCGCCTTCGGTCCACACCAGCTTCTTTTTCCGGGCGCCCAGCAGTCGCATGGCTTCTTCCGCTCCCCCGGGTGCGCAGCGCGGATCTTCCCGCGACTGAACCACGAGAGTAGGAGCTCGGACGTCGCCGAATGACTTTCGGGCTCGTCTCACCACTTTCAGCAGCTCGTACAATCCGCTGCCTGTCACGGAGCCATAGCCCAGGCTTTTCTCACGCTCGATCGGATCGCGAATCGATCGGGGATGCTGTGCGCTCAGGTCACCAACGACCCTGCCCCATAGCCAGTGTGTCGATGCGGCGGCGCGCAGCCTCCGCGGCATACGGATGTACGGGGCGAGGAGTGCCAGCGCCGCCACATCCTGGACGTCGGCTGCCAGCGCTATGGCCAGGGCTCCTCCCATGGATAGGCCGACGATCGACACGGTGCGGTGGCGCGATCGCATTTGCATGAACGCCGTTTTTGCGGTGTCGGCCCATTCGTCCGCACCTGACTGGCGGAAGGCAGTCATCGTCCGACCGTGTCCGGGAAGAAGCGGGGCGTACACTCCGTATCCGCCGGACCTGAGCCTGGTCGCGAGCCGCGTCAGCGTCTGAGGAGTATCCCCAAAGCCATGCAGGAGGAGCGCTCCGTGTGAGCCCTCCTCCTGCAGATCGATCGCTTCAGCTCCCGCTCGTATGACCGGGTCTTCGTTCGGCATGTTCCAGCTTCAGGGGAATGCAGGCCGCAGCATCTCCGACGTCATCGGCACCGAAGTCGATTCATCCGCTCCGCTGGGTTGTCTCGACTTCAGCGAGCCGGGACGGATCAGAAAAGTCATTCCGTCCCGCTCGGCGATTCCAGCCGAAACGAGACGGCTGAGGGCGAGGGCGATGGATTCGCGAGTGGCACCAACCATCTCGCACAGCAGGCGGTGATGGGAGTTATCGAGCCTGAGACGTCCATCCGCAGTCGTGAACGCGCGGTCGTCGCTCAGGTGCGAGAGGGTCGACATCAGTCGCTGATCCACGTTCAGAGCGGCGAGCTCGTGAAGCTTTTCGAGCAGATACGCGCGCTCGGACATCGTCTGCGACAGAAGCGGCAACGCCTGTCCTGGATGCTCCCGCACGAATGCGCGGAACTTCTCGCTGCTCAGAAAGAGCGTGCGCGTTTCCTCCGAGGCGTTGGCGTCCGTGACGTAACTGCTGTTTGCCGACAGACCCTCGCTGCCGAAAGTCTGTCCCGTCGTCGCGATGACTGGAACGAAGCCGCGGCCGACCTTGATTCGGTTCCGCAGCAGAACGTGACCGTCGAGAACGATGAAGACTCCATCGGCGGGGGCGCCGCGCTGATAGAGCTGAAAACCGGCCGGCCACGTCGCCTTCGCGCCATACGCCGCGATCGCGACCAGCTCGTCAGGGCTGAGCCTCACCCGTTGCACCCGCGCATTTCCGTTTTTCATCTCTTCGTTTTGCCCGTTGCCGTTTCTCATTCCCCGATGTGTACTTCGCAATGTCCGGGCCGATGTTCAACACGTGAAAACTATGTGATCAGACAGAGGGATGTGCGTGCGATAACGCACATAAAAACGTGCGCTACCGAACGTTGTCCCGGACTTGATCCGCCCATTGGATTCAGGTGTCGAGCTGGTCGAGTGCGGCGATGATCGCATCTCTCAAATGCTGTTCGCCATCGGCACCCGGTGGTATCCCGGCGGCAAGCGAACTGAATGTCGAAAGCATTTCGGCTTCCAGGAATTTTTCGGGCACCCGCGCACCGAGTAGCTCGAGAGACCTGAGCGCCAGTCTCCGTAAAAGGTCGAGCGTCGATGGCTCGAGCCCCTCGAGCGATGCAGCAACGGGAGAGGCTCCGCGGCTCCGGTCACGCTTGCGTCGTGGTGCATACAGAAGAGCGGAGACCGGCGCCAGGGAAACGACGAACGAGCCTGCCGTATGCTCCTCCCACGCCGCTATGACTCCACGGCGTCGGAGCAGCGGGAAAAGCGCCTGAATAGCCTCGCGCACCGGAGAGACCTGGCCCGGACTGTTATTCCCACGCCCCGTGATGATCAGCACTTTTTTCGCGCGGCTGACCTGC
>DASTTD010000079.1:0-5106 GCA_035760325.1 Gemmatimonadaceae bacterium | reverse complement strand
GTCACCGCTCGTCCCCAGCAAGCCTGACGCCCAGGCCTTTCACGTACAGCAGCGCAATACCAAACGTGATGGCAAAGATCACGACCGACAGCGCCGATCCGTACCCGAACCGGAGATTCTGCAGCAGCGCGTTGAACGTATAGAGCGCGACCGGCTCGGTAGTGGTACCGGGACCTCCGCCAGTCAGCACGTAGATCAGATCGAACACGCGGAATCCATCGAGTGTCCTGAAAATCAGCGTGACGAGAATCGCGGGCTTGAGGAGCGGGAGCGTGATGTGACGCAGCTGCCACCACGGATTCGCCCCGTCGACGGCCGCGGCCTCATAAAGCGTGAGGTCGATGTTCTGCAGCCCGGCCAGCAGCAGCAGCGCGACGAATGGCGTCGTCTTCCATACATCGGCGAGAATCACGGGTATCCACGCGGTCCACGTCCTGATGAACCAGACGATCGGCTGATCGAGAATCCCGACATTGGCCAGCAGCTCGTTCGCGATCCCTCCCTGCGACTCGAAGATGAATCGCCAGAGCAGCGCCGCGACGACCGTCGGGATCGCCCACGGCACCAGCACCGCCGCGCGCACGAAACCGCGGCCGCGAAACGCCCGGTTCATCGCCAGCGCGAGGAACAGTCCGATCAGCAGCTCGAGGCTGATCGACACGAACGTGAAGAATGCGGTATGGCCGAGCGCCGACCAGAAACGCGGATCACGAGCGATCTCAACATAGTTGTCGGCACCGATAAACGGCTTGCCCAGCCACGGCATCCGTAGCTCGTGCAGATGCAGCGATTCCCAGAACGTCCAGCCGAGGGGAAAGATCGCGATCAGCGCGATCACCCCGAGCGCCGGCGCGACGAGCATCCAGCCGAGTCTCGTCTCGGATCTCATTCGACGCGGCCGGGGCCTCCGGCCGTCGAGGAGTCTGATCCACCGGTCATCAGCTTCCGCATTCCCGTTCTCTCGATCAGCGCATCTATCCGCGCCGCCGCTGTATCCAGCGCTTCGCTCGGCTCGGCATGACGCACCAGTGCACGATGGAGCTCGATCTGAAGAATGTCTGAGAGCTCGGTGTAGATCGGGGTCACCGGCCGCGGCGTCGCGCTCTCGATCGCCCGCTTCGCCTGCGCCAGTGGAATGGCGAGAGCAGTCCGGAGCCGCGCGTCGTCGTACAGCGCCGGGCGCGTTGGGTACTGGCCGACTGCCTGTGCCCGTTCGAGCATCTGCTCGGGTGCCGTCAGATATGCGATGAGCCTGTACGCCGCGTCGGGTGATTCGGTGTACGCGTTGATGGCGAGCTGTCCGCCTCCCAGCGTAGCCGTCGAGTGGCCTCCCGGTTCTCCAGAGCTCGGCATTGGCGACACCGCATACTTTCCGGCTACACGCGACTGCGCGGGATCGCCCATCGCCCCGAACGCGTAAGGCCAGTTGCGCATGAAGACCGCGGTCCCGTTCTGAAACGCGAAGCGTCCTTCCTCTTCGTGCCAGGTCAGCACATCGAGCGGAGCGATCCGTGACCCGTACAGCTGGTCGCGCATGAACTCGAGCGCCCGCACTCCCTCATCGTTGTTCACCACCACCTGGCCTTTCTCATCGAGGATCCGTCCGCCGAAGGCGCCCAGGTACTCGACGAAAGTCGTGATCAGTCCCTCGTAGCGCGCGCCCTGCCAGACGATACCGTGACGCGGTCCGCCCTTCCTTGCCGTCGCCGCTTTGGCTTGCGTCACCAGCTGCGCGAGCGTTGCCGGTTCTCGCGGTACGAGATCGGTGCGCCGATACAATAGCCCGACGTCGGCGAACCACGGGAGTGCGTAAAGCTTCCCTGCCCACGTATTTGCCTGGATCGTGGCGGGAAAGAAATCCGGCTTCGCCGGCGCGTAGCGATCCAGCGGCAGCACCCATCCGGCGGCCGCGAACTCCGGCGTCCAGACCACATCCAGCTGAAGGATGTCCGGATTTCCGACGCGCGCATTCAGCCATTGCACGTAAAGCTGGTGCCGCTGGTTCGCATCGTCGGGAGTGCGCTGCAGCTCGACCCGGACGCCGGGATTCAGCTGCATGAACCGCCGCAGCTGCTTCGCGACGAGCGTCCCTTCGGCGCCCAGCGCGCTGCCGGAGAAAGTGAGGAGAGTGTCGGTGTCCCTGGCCCGCCCACCGCAAGCGCTCAGCAGCGCCGTGGCAGCGACCCACGCGAACAGCGCCGGGAAACGAATCAATTCGTGGGCGGCTGAGCCAGGCGCGAGAGGACGAACTGCACCGCGAGATCGGTGACGTTCCAGAGCTGGATGTCGGTGCTGGCGCCGTACCTGACCGGCTTGAGTCGCGGTGGTGTGCCCTCGATCTGGTAGCTCCACAATTCGTTGTGCTTGAGGCCGGATGCCTCGACCGACGCTGTCGTACGGCGAAGCGCATCGCGCAGCTCCGTTACGTACGACGCGAGCGCTGGATCGCGCGGACGCCCCGCCGCGTCGACGGAAGCAGCGATCTGCTTCGCCAGCCCGAGCATGATGAGGTTCACTTCCCGCCCCCAGACGACCCGTGGGGAATGATAGAGATCCCTCTCGAACGCCTGCCAGACGACCGGCGACGCGTACGCATCGTTCGCGACAACTGGACCGAGCTGCCCGACCAGGAGTCCGACAGGATACGCGCGCATGAACGCCCGCACGTCGCGGAGCGCGCGCTGGCGGGACGACGCCGTCGCCGCGGTGCGATCCGCGAGGAAGAGCGCAGTGGCGGGATCCGTATTGACCACCGGGATCGGACGACCAGTCGCATCGAGCGAGATGGCCAGGAATTCGAACGGCTCACGGTCGGCACCACTCGAGCTCAGCACGGCTATCCAGTAGGCTCGCTCCGCCGCGGGGAGCGACTCAGCCTTTGCGAGCACCCTCGCGCGTACTTCGGTTGCGGGCAACGTCACGACGAAGTGCTTCTCCGCGCCGTTCCAGGTTTCGACGGCCCGCCGCAGCAGCGCTGAATCCCGCGCAAAGGCGCCGAGCGCGGCCTGGGCGGGACCTGAAGTCAGCGCGTTGAGCCTTGCCTGAGTGAACCCGATCGATCTGAGGCGCGACAGAATCTCGGACAACGATTCAAGCGCATGCGGAACCCAGATCGCGTTGATGTCCATCGCGAACCGGCCGTTGGCGTAGCCCGCATTGCTGTCGCGCCAGCTGACCGAGCGCCAGCGCGACGAATCGAGGGGCGGCGACGCCACGAGATTCAGCACCGCCGGATCCCGTGCATACGGCTCGGCGAGTCTCGCGACGAGCCCGAGCTCGCGAAGCAGCAACGCGACACGCGGCGCTCCATCGGACGAATCGATCATGAATGCCAGCTTGCGAGACGCCGGAATGGCCGGGTTCGCGAGATACCGCGCCGTGAGCACCGGCAGCTGGAACTCGTCGTCGAGCATGTTGTAGTTCTCGCGAACCTTCTGGAGGTCGGCCAGAACGGACCGCGCACGGGTGATCGCGGTTGCCGCCGCGGCACGGTCTCCTCTCTCCCGCAGCCGCAGATGCTCCGCGACGAGCGCGTTGTACTCGGCGGCATTTTCGCGAATGGCCTGGCCGCCGAGCGCTTCTTCGTGGCTCACATCTCCGGCGGGACCGAGCTTCCTGAGTACGCTGGCGATGACGTGCTCCGCGACCGCCGGCGAGGCGACCGGCTCGAGCATCAGAGCCGACATCATCATGTCACGGCCGAAATACGTCGCGTAGTTAGGGAGCCCCGCCATCAGCTTCTCCCGCGAGCTCAATAGCTCGAGGCCGCGGATGTCCCGCTCGAGCCGGCGATAGCGGGCCACCGTCACGGATTCCGCCGCGGTGCGTGCGCGCGCCGCACCAGCACGGGTCACACGATCGGCGGCGGTACGTCGATCCGCGAGAAAGCGAATGAAGTCGGCGTTGAAGATCTGTTCGCGGGACAGCGGAGTCAGCGCCGGCGCATCGGTCGTTACTCGAACCGTCAACCGGATTGGTCGCGCGTCTCTCGCCCGAATCGAAACGGCAGGCCAGGTAACGACGACGGCCGCGTTCGTCGCCGCTCCGAGATCGAGCTGGAGACTCGTCTTTCCGTCGAGCGCCGCTTGCGTTGCGACAACGGTGCGGTTCGGGCCCATGATTCCGCCCCCGAGCCTGGTGACGACATCCGGCGAAAGGCGCGCTCGCACGTCTGATATGTAGCTCGCGTTGAGCAGCTGAAGGTGGCGTTCCTGCTCCGCCGGCTCGAGGCGCTCGAGACTCGCGATCATCTCCGCGAGCTCGCGCTGCCTGAAGGTCTCCTCGCCGAAAGGCTGGCGGTGGCGATCCGAGTACTGCAGGTCCCGCTCGACGCGCATTGAGCCGAGAAGAATCCAGCCGATCTCGATGCGGGGGGCGTTGGCGATCAATTGATATTCGATCGAACGGCGGGCGCCCGAGTCGGACACCGTCGCTCCCGTAGAGCCCCACTCGAGCCGGAGCGGGCGCCCGGCGGCATCGCGCACGGTGAAGCCCACGCTTTCGTTGACCGCGTTTCCGAACAGGTTCACTACCCGTCCGCTGCGCGCATCGAGATAGATCTGGACGACGTTGCCTTTCGCATCGCGGAAGAAGCGCGTCTGGTATCCCTGATACGATGCCGGATCGTCGAGGCCCGCTTCGGGGGCTGCGAGCACCGGCTCGACCAGTCTCGCCTGCGCGTGCATTGTCGCGGCGGTGGAGACCGTTGCCGACACGGTAAGACCGGCGCGCAGCAAGCGGTTGATCTTCTTCATCGCGGAGACCTCCGCTCAGCCTGAGTCAGGAACGAAACCAAGGAGACAAGTTGTTCGCGGTTTCAGGCTTTGTGAAGGACCGAATTGTCTTGACACCGAAGGGGGGGTCGCCCACAATAGGCTGCCCACACGAACGTCCACCGCATCAAGACGGCGGAGGCATCTTTGGCCAGCCAGATCACTCGACGCGAAGCTCTTCGGCGCGCAGCAGCAGCGGCCGTCGGAGCGGCAGCAGCGGCTCTTCTTCCTGTGGGCCCCGCGCATGCAGGCTCTTCGGAAACAATTCGGCGCGCTGGATCATTCCGACATTCGGTTTGCCGCTGGCCGTATGGAAAACTGACGGTGGATGACC
>DASTTD010000078.1:0-11338 GCA_035760325.1 Gemmatimonadaceae bacterium | reverse complement strand
GAGGTGACAGCCAGCATCCGGCAGGCACAGAACGGCGCCTACTACACTGATTACGTGCAGGTGGATCGGTCGGTGTCCAGCAGCGCTTCGTCGGGGAATGTGCAGCAGTTTCAGGGCAACGTCAGGCAGATCGATTCACGCAACGGCGTGTTCACCGTCGAGAGCGGAAACAATCTTCTTACCGTAAGTCTGCCTTACAATCCGCGAAGCAGTGACGTAAGCAGATTCAGGAGCCTGCGCCCTGGGGAGTACGTTCGGTTTCACGGAGTCTTTCTCAATAACTCACGGGTCGAGCTGCGGCAGTTCAACTAGAAGGTTTGCGCAGGCTGAAACACCCTCCGCCTCGAAACGTCGGCGTTGTTCGCAGCGGTCAGCGGGTAGCGTTCGGCGCGCGGCGGGCAGCTTACGTAATTGCAGTTTGTGCGCGAGTCACCGCCCAATGAGCTGCCGCAGTACGTACGGCAGAATCCCGCCATGACGGTAGTAGCTCATCTCCTCGGGCGTGTCGATCCGCGAAATCGCCTGAAAGGACTGCTCTGAGCCGCCGGCGGAGCGGGCCCGTACCGTCAACGTCGCGCGCGGCTTCATCGTGTCGGCCATTCCCTCGATGTCGAAGGTCTCGAAGCCCGTCAAGCCATGCGTCACCCGGGTCTCGCCCGGCCTGAACTCGAGCGGCAGCACTCCCATGCCCACGAGGTTGGAGCGGTGAATTCGCTCGAACGACTCCGCGATCACGACCTTGACGCCGAGGAGCAGCGTACCCTTTGCCGCCCAGTCGCGGGACGATCCCGTTCCGTACTCCTTGCCGGCGATGATGACGAGCGGAGTTCCGGCAGCCTGGTATTCCATCGCCGCGTCGTAGATCGTCACCGCCTTCTCGCCTGGCATTCTCGTGGTCCAGCCGCCTTCGGTGCCGGGCGCCAGCTCGTTGCGCAGCCGGATGTTCGCGAATGTCCCGCGCATCATCACCTCGTGATTGCCGCGGCGCGCGCCGTAGGAATTGAAATCGGCGGTCGTCACTCCCTGCGCGATGAGCCACTTGCCGGCGGGACTCGAGGCGGGAATCGAGCCGGCGGGCGAGATGTGATCGGTGGTGATCGAATCGCCGAACATGCCGAGCGCGCGCGCCCCGCGGACGGGCCGGACGCCGAGTGGCGTAACGGTCATGCCTTCGAAGAACGGGGGATTCTTCACGTAGGTGGATTGCTCGCTCCACGCATACAGATCTCCCTCGGGCACGGGCAGACTCCGCCAGTTCTCGTCGCCGCGAAAGACGTTGGCGTACTGCGTCCTGAACATCTCAGCCTTCACCGAGCGGAGAATCTCGTCTTCGACCTCCTTCGGCGAGGGCCAGATATCGCGCAGGAAGACGGGACCATCGCTGCCGATGCCAATCGGCTCCGTGCCGAAATCGATGTCCATCCGTCCAGCCAGCGCATAAGCAACGACGAGCGGAGGAGACGCGAGATAATTGAATCTGGTCAGCGGATTGATGCGTCCCTCGAAGTTCCGGTTCCCGGACAGCACCGCGGCAACCACCAGCTTGTTCGCCTCGATCGCCTCGCCGATCGCCTGCGGCAACGGGCCCGAGTTCCCGATACAGGTGGTGCACCCGAAGCCGACGACGTTGAAGCGCAGCTTCCGCAGCGCATCCATCACTCCCGCCGCGCGGAAGTACTCGGTGACGACCTTGGATCCGGGGGCGAGGCTGGTCTTCACCCAGGGCTTCGTCATCAGTCCCCGGCTCACCGCGTTCCGGGCCAGCAATCCCGCCGCCAGCATCACGCTCGGATTGGATGTGTTGGTGCAGCTCGTGATCGCGGCGATCACCACCGAGCCGTGCCGAATCGAAAACTTCTCGCCGTTCATCTCCACCGGCACGCTCGATTCCTGGCCGGCCTGCTCGTCGGGATTAGTGGCGACTACGGAAGGCGACAGCTGGGGTGACGCCGCGACGCTCATCGCCTGCTTGGCGGCCGCGACGGCCGCGACCGTTCCGGTGCGGTCGAGATCGGCGCTCAGCGCATCACGGAACATCTTCTTTGCCAGCTTGAGCGGCACCCTGTCCTGTGGCCGCTTCGGCCCGGCGAGGCTTGGCTCGACGGTGCGAAGGTCCAGCTCGATCGTATCGGTGAATGCCGGATCGGGAGTGCTGTCGGTGCGAAAAATTCCCTGCGCCTTGCAGTACGCCTCGACCAGCTGACACTGCGCTTCTTCCCTGCCGGTGAACCTCAGATACTTCACCGTCTCGGCGTCGACGGGGAAAAAGCCCATCGTCGCTCCGTACTCCGGCGCCATGTTTCCGATCGTCGCCCGGTCAGCGAGCGACAGGCTCGAGAGGCCGGCGCCGAAGAACTCGACGAACTTTCCGACGACCTTCTTCTTGCGCAGAATCTCGGTAACCGTGAGCACGAGATCGGTCGCGGTGGCGCCGGGCGGAAGGCTGCCGTGAAGCTTGAAGCCGACGACCTCGGGCACGAGCATCGACACCGGCTGTCCCAGCATCGCGGCCTCGGCTTCGATTCCGCCGACGCCCCACCCGAGCACGCCAAGGCCGTTGATCATCGTGGTGTGCGAATCGGTACCGACGAGCGAATCGGGGTAGGCGAAGGTCTCGCCGTTCTCGGTCCGCGTGAAGACCGTCTGCGCGAGATACTCGAGGTTGATCTGGTGAACGATCCCCGTATCGGGGGGAACCACGCGGAAATTGCTGAGCGCCTTCTGTCCCCACCGCAGAAACGCGTAGCGCTCCTGATTGCGGTGGTGCTCGAGATCGGCGTTGATGAGAAACGCCGCTTCGGATCCATACTCGTCTACCTGCACCGAGTGGTCGATCACCAGGTCCACCGGCTGCAGCGGGTTGATGAGGCTGGCGTCGCCGCCGAGCCGGGCCAGCGCATCGCGCATCGCGGCGAGATCGACGACCGCCGGGACTCCGGTGAAATCCTGGAGCAGAACTCGCGCGGTGCGGAAGGCAATCTCCTTCTCGATCGTACCCTTGACGTTCCATGTCGCGAGCGCGCGAATGTCGTCCGGCTTGACGAACTTCCCATCTTCGTTGCGCAGAAGATTCTCGAGCAGAATCTTGAGACTGAAGGGTAGGCGGCCGGCGTTTCCATCAGCGAGCGTCGCCAGCGAGTCGAGCCGGAAGATCGTGTACTTCCGGCCCGCGACCTCGAGCGTCGAGCGGCTGCCGAAGGAATTCGGATGTGCTGTCATCGCTCTCTCAATTTAACAGCATCCGGGCGTTACGTCGTCTCGGTGGTGGCCTCGCTGGTCGGGTCTACGGTGGTTCCTCCACCGCGCGTGGTGTGCGTCTCGAGCCGCGTGACCTCGATCGCGTAAGTCGGGCAGTGGTGCACGAAGTCGCCGTCAGCGGGCGACCACTCGACAATGGGCTTCACCGGATATGCCTTCCGCCTGCCGTCCATCGCCATGAGCTGCGGCGCGAGCGCCACGCACAGCTCGCAGCCGATGCACTTGTTGGGATCGACGACGATCTCCATCGCGCGCCGCGGGTACACGCCGCTTCCCTCGACACACTGGGCGAATGTGGCAAGCGCCTCCATGGCCGCCGTATAGCCCGCCTGAATCACCTCGTCGGTGTGGGAGAAGCTGAACCATCCTATGTGCGAGACCTTCGGCCGGATCAGGATCATCGGCGGCTTGTCCCACGCGGCGAAAGGGGCGAGCTGCAGGGCGTGCATCATCGTCGTCGCGGCCCGCATATAAATCGAGGTGAAGCCGTGCACCGCGATGTCGTTTTCCGGAACCACGTCGCTGGACCCGGTGTCGACGGCGATGACGAGGTCCATGCCGAGACCGGCGATCGAAGCAGGCAGATTGTCGATGACGCCGCCGTCGACACAGTGGCGCCGCTCGATGACGCCGGGAGGAAAAAATCCCGGCAGCGCGCACGACGCATAGACGGCGTCGGCGACGCTGACATCCCGGAGCCCGTGCAGCCCCCACACCAGCTGCGTTCCGCGCTGGATGTCGACGGTGTTCACCAAAACGCGCTTTCCGAGCTCGTGGAAGCTCTTTTGGGGAACTACGCTCTCCACCACCGCGCGGAGCGGCGCCTCGAGATAAATGGAGGGCGACCGCGTGCGCTCGAGCAGCATCCCCATGCGGTTGATGCGAAACAGATCCCGGCGCTTGAGATTTCGCGCCCGCTCGATCATCTCCGGAATCGGCATCCCGCCACCATAGGCTGCGGCTATCAGCGCGCCGATGCTCGTTCCCGCCGTCACCGTCGGCTCGATCCCGAGCTCCTCGAGCGCTTTCAGTACTCCGATGTGGGCGAAACCCTTGAGCCCTCCACCGCCGAGCACCAGGGCGATCTTGGCTCGCGGGCGCCTGGGCGCCCGCGCGGGCATACGTTTTTTCGTGACTCGCGTCGGTGTCTTTCGGCTCATGCGTTGATCATGTCAAAGTGACTATAATGTACTGACATGCATCACCGTCACCGAAAAGCTCGATGACCGCGCCGCCGGCCCGGCGCTCGCGCCTGCTGCAGGATTTCCGCGATGAGTTTCCGATCCTCGCGAAGACGACATACCTCGTCTCCAATTCTCTTGGGCCGATGCCGCGCTCGGTTCCGGACAGGCTCGCCGAATATTCACGTGACTGGGGCGACCTCGGAGTGAAGGCGTGGAATCGGGGCTGGTGGGAGCTCCCCGTCGAAGTCGGCAACGAGATCGCGCCGCTCATCAACGCGGACAAGGGCGAGATCGTGATGATGCCGAACGTCACCATCGCCCAGACCGCGGTCCTCTCCGCGATAGACTTTCCAAGGGACCGCGACACCGTGGTGATGACCGAGCTCGACTTCCCATCCGTTCGCTACGCCTACGAAGAGATGGCGCGGCGGCTCGGCGCGAGAGTCGTGGTGGTCAAGTCCGACGATGGGCTGACGATCGATCTCGAGAGGCTGCTGGCCGCCATCGACGAAAGAACGCGTCTCGTAGCCGTGTCCCACGTGCTGTTCAGGAGCGCTTTCCTGATGGATGCTGACGCCATCTGCGAGCGCGCGCACGCGATGGGAGCGTTGGTGTCGCTCGACTCGTTCCACGCGGTTGGTATCGTCCCCGTCGACGTGAAACGGAGCAAGGTGGACTTTCTCACCGGCGGAGTGCTGAAGTGGCTCTGCGGAGGCCCCGGCGCGTGCTTCCTGTACGTCAGCCCCGCCGTACGCGACCAGCTGAAGCCGGCGCTAACCGGGTGGCAGGCCCACTCCAGGCCTTTCGCGTTCGAGGATACGATGGAATACACGACCGGCGCGTTCCGGTGGCTTAACGGAACGCCGGTGATTCCCGCCCTCTACGCCGCCGCGGAGGGACCGAAGCTGCTGCGGAGGGCGGGAATCGGACTCATTCGGGCGCGCAGCACATCGCTCACCTCGCGGCTCATCGAGCTTGCCGACGAGCACGGCTTCCCGGTGAAGGCGCCGCGGGAGCCCGCTCGGCGCGGTGGCACCGTGGCTCTCGACGTACCGCACGGCTACGAAGTGACCCAGGATCTTTTGTCCCGCGACGTGCTCGTCGACTATCGTGTGGGTGCGGGCATTAGGATTGCCCCTCACTTCTTCACGCTCGACGAGGAAGTCGAAGCCGCCGTTTCCGGGATAGTCAACTCTCTCGAGAGCGGCACCTGGCAGCGGTTCTCGGAACGAACGGCGGTGGTAACCTGAGCAGCCGCCGCCGGGATGTTACTCCCTTGAACATCGTAGTGTCTAAAGAGTACAATAGATTCATACTCGACTCCTCGGAGGGTGCGTCGTCATGCCAACACCTTTTTTGAGTTCTGAAGAGTACGACGAGAGAGCGCATCAGCTGTACAATGAAGGGCAGTATGACGAGGCTCTGGACGTACTCAAGGAAGGACTCGGTCTCTACCCGAACTCGGTAGAGCTCCACATTGGGGTTGGCTACGCCTACCACGCCCGCGAGGAGTATGCGTGGGCTCGCCGCAGCTTCGAGGAAGCACTCGTCCTCGACCCCGACCACGAGGATGCGCTCGCCGGCCTGGGCGAGACCCTGCTCAAGTTCGGCCAGCAGGGCAAGGCGATCAAAAGCTTCCAGCACACACTCGAGCTCGGATATCAGGACGACGTCGAGCTGATGCTGCAGATCGGCCGCGCGCTGTTTCGCGAAGGACTGATCGAGGAGTCGAAGCAGTTCTTCGAGATCGCCGCGCAGCAGACACCCGATGCGGCGGAGGCCATCTCGTGCATCGGCTACGCCGAGCACCGTCTGGGCAACGACGACTCGGCGATCGCGACGCTGCGCCGCGCGCTGCAGATGGATCCCGATCACACCGAGGCGCGCATCTATCTCGGCAACATCTTCTACGATCGCGGCGACTACGAAGCCGCGCTCTATCATCTCGACCGCTCGACGCCCGAAGATCACTGGGACGAGCTGGGCATCTGGAGGTTGATCGAGCTGAAGAAGATGATCTATCGCCTGCGCGACACGGATCCGGAGCTGCGGCCGTGGGAAGACCGCCTGCGCGACCTGTCCGGCGATCTGGACGACATCGACGAGATGCTCGCCGAGATCGAGGCGAAGGCGATGGACACGGCGCAAACGGAGGCAAAGGGACAGCTGGAGCTTTTCGGAGCCTTGCTCTCCAGCTTCGCCGATGTAAAATCAACTCCCGAGTCGCACCGGATCACCCTCGGCAACGGCAACACTTTCGAGGGGACATGGGAGGAGATCGTGGACAAGATGCGCGAAGCGAAATGTCTCGATGAGAATCCAAAACCGGAGCAGGACGCCGAGAGCTTCATTCGTCGTCGGGCCGACGCAGGGCTGTTGCGCATCTTAAGGTGACCCCGGCAAGCTCCGGGGCCCTCGCCGCCCTGAACGGCGTCCGCCCTGTCCTTTCACACTTCGACAATCCGCGCAGCGCGGAAGATCTCGCCGCAGACATCATCGACCTCTGGACGGGCGTCGAGAGCTCGCTGCGCGCTCTGGTCGGGGGGTCTGCGCTGAGTGGACAGGCGCTCATCCGGGCGGCGCGCCAGAGCGAGCTGATCACCATCGAGCAGGCGCATGCTCTCCTCGAGTTCCTTGCCGCGCGGGACCGGTCCAATCGCACCACCTATACGCCGACGCAAGCCGACGGAGAGGCGGCGGTCGAGGGGTTCAAGGCACTCGAATCAGCCTTGTCGAGCTCCCCGGCACCGCCCACGACCCCCAGCAGCCCGTTGCAGGCCGCATACACCCCACGCCAGCAACAGCAGCAGGTCTCGCCCTATGCTCCGCCTCCCGCGGGCGGGCACCGGCCGCCGCCAAAGATCGGCTCGAAAGCCACTTCCGCCGGGCCACCGACGATCGAGCAGCCTCCGCCACCTTACCTCGCCGGCGGGGTCGGCCCGCGCAACGTCGAGCACGCCCTCGCCGCGGCTGAAACCGGCGGAAGGAAGTGGAAGAAGATCCCGAAGGCGGCTTACATCGCCGTTCCGGTGATTCTGGTTCTGCTCGTCGGCGGTTACTTCCTTTTGAACCGCACGTCGACCGACGCGCTGGCCGCCGGCGTCGAAGCGATGCAGGCTGGGCAGCGCGAAAGAGCGCGCGGCGAATTCGCGAAGGCCGCTCGAGACAACCCTGAGCTCGCGACACCGCATGTATTTCTGGCGAGGCTGGCGCGTGAAGAGGGCGATCTCGCCGCGGCGCGGGCGCAGCTGGATACGGCTCTGCGGCTCGAGCCGGGAAACGCGGTGGCGCTGCGCGAGATGGGTCTCGTTCTCTTCGCCAGCAGGCAATACGATCTGGCGCGCAGGTTCTTCCACCGGGCGGTGCAGGCAAACACCGAGGACAAGGCGGCGCAGGGGTATCTCGGCTGCGCGATGATGCGCCTCAACCGCGTCGACGAAGGCAACAGGTGGATCAACAGGGCCGGGAGCGGTCCGTGGACCGCATGCCTGCAGCCTGTAACCGCCACTCCGCCGCCGTTGTGATAAAGTTCCAGAACGTCGGGAAGATTTACAAATCACTCCTCGGCAACTCGGTAAAAGCGGTCGAGGAGTTTTCGTTGGAGGTTCCAGAGGGAGAGATACTGGGCATCGCCGGACCGAATGGGGCGGGGAAAAGCACCCTCATCGCGATGCTTCTCGGCTACCTCCGGCCGACGACCGGCACTCTCGAGGTCGCGGGACTTCCGCCGCGCACGTATGTCGAGCGCCACGGGATCGGTTATCTGTCCGAGCTGATTGCCATCAACCCAAAATGGCGCGCCGACCACGCACTCGTGCGCTTCGCGACGCTTGCCGGGATCCCGCAGTCGCGGGTCGCCGCGCAGGTCGATGAAGTCATAGCGCTGCTCGGACTTCAGGAGCACCGCGAGAAGAAGGTCAAGGCACTGTCGAAGGGGAACCTGCAGCGGCTCGGGCTCGCGCAGGCGCTGCTGCGGCAGGAGCGGATTCTCATTCTCGACGAGCCGACCCACGGACTCGATCCGGTGTGGACGCAGCGATTCCGCGAAATAGTCGGAGACCTCCGCAGCGCCAACCGCACGATTCTCATCGCCTCGCACAATCTCGACGAGCTGCAGCGTCTGGCGGACAGGGTTGCAATCATAGATCACGGTCGGCTGCAGCGGCTGGTGAGCACCGGCTTCGACCAGGAGCGCAACACCGTTGCCCGGTACCGCATCGTCGTGGCCAGCGGAGAGCAACGGCTGGAGGAGGTTTTCCCGGGAGCGGAGACGGCCGGGAAAGGTGAGTACTCGGTGACGGTCCGGAGCATTCACGAGCTCAACACATCACTCGCGGACCTGATCGGCCGGGGGGTGCTGGTATCGAGCGTGGTTCCCGAGCGCTCCGTGCTCGAGCAGCAGTTCCGGGAAGCGGTCGGAGAGCCGAAGTGAATCGCGGAAGACTGGCGAAGTACTCGCTCTGGCAGTTCCGCGACTTCGTGGTGGAGAAGGGGATCTCGATCGTCATTATCGGCTTGCTGTGGGGGTACCTGCAGCTCCTCCCGTTCCGGATGTCGTTTTCACCCGAAATGACGCCGGCGGTAATCATCCGGCTGGTGACCCTGCTCGCGGGAACCCTCGTCTCGATCGCTGTACTGATCGCGCTCAACGGGATCATCTCGACGGATCGAAAAATGGGATACTACCGGCTCATGTTCGCCAAGCCGGTTAGTCCGATTCGCTACTATGCGCAGCTTTTCCTCGTCCACCTCGTCGGACTGCTCGGGGCAATCCTGCTCCTCGCCGGGCTCTTTTTCTTCGTTGCCGGACCGTTCAGCATCTGGAACCTCATGTTGTACACGACGCTCCTTTACGTCGCTCTCGGGGGAATCGGCTTTTTCGTTTCGGCGGCGACCAGACACGACTGGGTGACCCTTGCCGCGGTGTGGGTGGGAGCACGGGTGCTGCGAGCTCTGTTCGGAAATGGCGACGACTGGAGGAGCAAAGCCGTCGAGCTGCTGCCGCCGGTCCACAAGATCGACGCCGTCGCGGCCTCGATCATCGCCACCGGGGCTGCGCCGCTCACGGACGTGGTGTGGCTTGCAGGGTACGGCGCGCTCTTCTTCGTGCTCGGCCTGGTCGTGCTCCGGCGCCGCTCTCTCGCCACCTGAACCGGCTCTGGATGCAGTGATTCCCGAAACGGTACACCGTGCCGTTCTTCGCAACGGACTCACCGTGCTGGTCCAGGAGGATCGAACGGCTCCGGTGGTGGCGATCGTCACCTGGGTAAAGACCGGCTACTTCGACGAGACGGACGAGCAGAACGGTCTGGCGCACGCCCTCGAGCACATGTTCTTCAAGGGCACCGCGAAGCGCGGCGTCGGGGAGATAGCGAAGGAAACCAAGGCAAGCGGGGGCTACCTCAACGCGCACACGATCTACGACAGCACCGTTTACTACACGGTCCTCCCGTCGTCCGGCTTTCTGAAAGGCCTCGACATCCAGGCCGATGCATACGCCGGCTCCGTCATCGACTCCGCGGAGCTCGCGAAGGAGATGGAAGTCATCATCCAGGAAGCGAAGCGCAAAACGGATAATCCTTCCGCGGTCGCGACCGAAAAGCTCTACGAGCTGCTCCACGACGCTCACCGGATGCGACGGTGGCGCATCGGTCACGAGAAGGGCTTGCGCGCATTCAACCGCCAGATGATGAATTCGTTCTACCGCAACTTCTACCGTCCGGGAAACACGATCCTCGCCATCTCCGGGGACGTCGATCCGAAGGAAGCGATCTCGCGGGTGAAAGAGGTATATGGCGGACTGGAGGGAGGATCCCCCGTTAGAACTCCCGGTCCGGCCGAGCCGGAGCGCGAGGGGTTCCGTTACACGGAGCTGGCCGGCGACATCGCGCAGACGCAGCTCGTGATCGGATGGCGCACTCCGGGGACCCTCCACGCGGATACTCCGGCCCTCGATGTCGCGGCTTCGGTTCTTGCCGCGGGGAAAGCGTCGCGGTTGTACCGTGCGGTTCGCGAGCGCAAGCTCGCGTCAGCAGTGGGTGCGTACAACTACACGCCCACCGAGCTCGGAGTTTTCGTCGTCAACGCGGAAACGGAGCCGGACAAGACCGTGAGTGCGGCCCAGGCTGCCTGGAAAGAGGTGACCGGGCTGAGGGACGAGCGGGTTCCCGACCACGAGCTGGAAAGACTGCGACGCATCTTCGAGGCGCGCTGGGTGAGGAGGCTCGAAACAGCCGAAGGGAGAGCGAACTATCTCGCGGAATGGGAGGCGCTGGGCGATTGGCGGCTCGGGTCGAAGTACTTCGACGCCGTGATGGCCACCGATGCGAAGAAAGTGCAGGACGTGGTCTCGAAGTATCTCACGCCTGACACAGCGGCCACCCTCGTCTACCGGCCGGGGAAATCGCCCGTGGTCGCAGCGACATCCGCGGAGATGCGGGCGCTCCTCGAGTCTCGGGCGAGGCAGCCGCTGGCACCGGTTCCCTTCCGCACTCCGTCGCGCACGCTTCGACGAGAGCGGGCGGCATTCGACCGTGAGGAATCGGGAGTTTTCATCTTCCGCACGCGCAACGGGGTGCCCGTCCTCGTGAGACGCAAGCCCGGCGCGGCGATGGCGCATGTCGGTCTGTATATAGCGGGCGGGTGCGTGGAAGAGCCGTCGGCGCTCGCAGGTCTCACTCTGCTGACCGCGCGAACGATGCTCAAGGGAACCACGACTCGCACTGCCGCTCAGATCGCCGAGGATTCCGAGATGCTCGGCGCAACAATTTCGGCCAGCGCGGGAAACGACAGCTTCGGCTGGGCGTTCTCCGTTCCGAGAGCGAGACTCGGTGACGCGCTCGAGCTGCTGGGCGACGTGGTCATGCATCCGACCTTTCCGGGGGATGCTCTCGAGA
>DASTTD010000077.1:0-15097 GCA_035760325.1 Gemmatimonadaceae bacterium | reverse complement strand
CGCGCAGCCTCCGCCTGCCGCCTCTCGCCGGGAGCACGGAGACCCGCTGCTCGAGCCTCGGAGAGCAGGCATCCGCCGTCGGCGACATGTGGGGCGAGATCCGGAAGGCGCTGGCGGCGAACAGCTTCACCGAATCACAGGGGCTCGCTCCTCTCGAGATCGAGCGCTATGACCGGTTCGTAGATTCGAGGGGGATAACACTTTCGGAGCAGAAGGAGCGCCATCGCGCAAACGCGATTCGGCCGTACAACGTCATCGACGTCGAGCAGGGCCCGTCGGGAGGCGGAGCGCGCCCGGCATTCCGAATTCCGGAAGCTTCGACTTTTCTGTCTGACGAATTCATCGCGAATCACTGCTTTACCGGGATTCGCGGAACCGGACCCGAGGCGGGCCTGCTGGGCCTCGAGTTCAAGCCCGCGAAACTCGCGCCGAATCCCGATCTGAGCGGAGTGCTCTGGCTCGATCCGACGACCTATTCGCTGCGTCATCTGGTCTTCGAGTACGTGAACGTACCCGGCTCCCAGCGCGGGGGACGGGCAAGCGGGCGGGTGGAGTATCGGCAGCTTTCAGGCGGTGAGTGGATAGTGACGCGGTGGCAGCTCAGGGTTCCGCGGGGAGCGGATGATACCACGTCGGGGCTGAGCACCAGCCGCGGGCATCGGGAAATTGGCGGTGTGGCACGAAGCACGGGGTCGCCACAGGTCCCTGACGTACCGGTGGCAGCGCGGACCGACGAGTCTCCGGGAGGCACACGTATCAGCGGGACGGTGGTGGACGGCACTACAGGTGCTCCGCTCGCTGGAGTATCGGTGCGCACAGTCTCGGGAAGCCACAAGACTACGACGAATCGTGGTGGCGGATACGAGCTGACGATGTCAGGAGCAGTGTCCGACTCGCTCGTTTTCGATCACCCTCGGCTGCGACTTTTCAGGGTGCCTCAGGTTCGGGCGGTCTCGGTACCGAGCGGGGCGCGCGCGCAGGTTTCGGTGGTGATTCCTTCGCATGCGGCGCTGAGGCAGGCCCTTTGCTCCGGGAGCGGATCGCAGGCGCAGCCAGGCGGCCTCGCGATCGGCTATGTGCGTGACGCCGCCGGAAATCCGGTGCCTAATGCGACCGTCACCGCCAGCTGGCAGGTGCTCTGGGTCGAGGACAGAGGGCGGCTGGTGGCCACAAAAGCGACCCGCACCACGGAAGTACAGTCCGCGGCCGACGGGTCTTATCTGCTGTGCGGGTTCGGACGCGATACGCCGGTGACGTTCAGAGTGGCGGTTCGCGCGGCGACCCGCCTGGAAGAGCAGGTGCCCGTCCCGCGCGAAATGGTCGTGGAGCGCGACTTCAGAATCAGCTTCTAGCTCTGAAGAGCGCGAAAGTACTCGGTCCAGGGGCCGACGGCCGCTTTGTACTCCCGCGCCATCGTCCGGGTGATCTGGGCAATGTGAGTGAGATCATGCGCGACCCACGTAGCGAGTAGCTGCCGCAACGTTACCGGCCCCAGGCCCGGGTGCTCGCCGGTAAGTTCGAGATCCTTTTCCGAAACGTTCCAGCCGCGCAGCGTCGCAACGTTCCCCGCCCGCAGCTGATCGAGGTCCTCGAGCAAATCGTCGAGTGGCCGTCCCGATCTCAATTCGGCAAAACGATCGAACGGCGCAAAGCGCCGGGAGCTCCCCTGGGCGAGGATGATGCGCGCGCGGGGAATCCAGTCGGTGCGCTCGCCGTGAATCAGATGATGGACGATCTCGCGCGGACTCCACGCTTCGGGGCCCTCGCGCGCATCGAGCCAGGAGTCGGGTAGTGACTGAAGCAGCGACGAGATGACCGCCGGGGTTCGCTCGAGAACCGGAACAGCCTGTTCGAGCCTGAATTCCATTCTCTCTCCTTGCAATGCCACCAAGATACGCTGCCTGCGGGTCATCGCTTAACTTTCCTGCGAGCCCGCTCCACACCCAGGCACAAAGTCGCAACCGGTGAAAAAGATGAATCGACGATCGCTCGTGCTTCTTTCCGCCGTCGCTAATGTGGCTTGTTACTCGACAGCGCCGCGTCAGGCCGCGAGCGGCCCTGTGGCTGCGCCTTTATCCGCGACGCCGGCCGCGGGCACAATCGCCACCATTCCCGAGCGCGCTATCCGTCGGGACATTCCGCTCACCAATTCGATCCGGCGCGCGTTCGCGGCAGGCACGCGGGATTCGTCGGGAAGGCCGGGGGCCAGGTACTGGCAGCTGTGGATGGACTACAAGATAAACGTCCGGCTGGATCCGGCGACTTCCACCGTGAGCGGCAGGGAAATCGCCACGATCCACAATCGCAGCGAATCGACCCTGACATCGGTGGCGCTGCGGCTGGAGCAAAATATTCTCGGACCGACAGCAGCGCGGCTGTCTTCGCCGACCGAGGCCACGGACGGAATGCGAATTACGCGTCTGGCCCTCAACGGAGTCGCGCTCAACGTCGCGGACACGACACGCGCGGTCATACCCGGATCGAGACGCCGAGGCCGTCCACTTTCGCAAATCCTGCGTGAGCGGACGGTGGTGCTGCTCCCCCTGCCGACTCCGATTGCGCCGCGAGGAACGGGCACGGTCGAAGCGGAATGGAGCTTCAGGGTTCCGCCCGTCGACGCCAACACCCGGGGTGATCGGGGCGGGAGCTGGGGCGATTCGCTGTATCAGGTCGCGTACTGGTATCCCAAGGTTACCGTCTACGACGATTTGCGCGCGGGTGGGTGGGACACCGAGCCATACCTGGGGCCGTCAGAGTTCTATCACAATTTCGGGCGTTATGACGTGAGCATCGACGTTCCGGCGGGCTGGATCGTGGGAGCCACGGGCGTGCTCCAGAACCCCGGCGACGTCCTGACTCCGGCGGCGCGGCAGCGCCTCTCACGCGTGCTCGACTCCGATTCGGTGCGGAGCATCGTATCAGCGACGGAGCGAGGTCCGGGGAACGCGACGCGCGCCGGCAACCGCCTGGTCTGGCGATTTGTCGCTGACACGGCCAACGATTTCGCTTTCGGGACGGCGAAAGATTTCGTATGGGATGCAACCCGGGCGACGATTCCAGGCCGCGGCCCGGTCCCCGTTCACATTCTCTATCTGCCCGGCCACACCACGCAGTATTCGTCAGTGGGCGCGATCGGCCGGCATGCGCTTCAGTTCTATTCCGGACTCCTGGGGCCGTACCTCTTCCCGCAGCTCACCTTCGTCGACGGGCCGGAAGGCGGGATGGAGTATCCCATGTTCCTGATGTCGGGAGCGGGCGCCGCGGATCACGAGGTGGCACACCAGTGGTGGCCGATGATGGTCGGCGTGAACGAGACCTGGTATGCCTTCATGGACGAAGGGTTCAACCAGTACGTGAACATTCTTTCGGAAGCGGACGCGAACAGGGTTCCTCCACGGCTCAACGGCCTCGGCCAATCGTATGGCCGTGTCAGCGGCGAGGAGCGGGAAGCGCCGCAGATGTGGAATGCCAACTATGGCGGGCCGATGTACGGATTCCAGGCGTATCAGAAAGCTCCGATGATGCTCTCTTCGCTTGGAGGCATCGTCGGAGACACGGCCGTGCAGCAGGCACTGGGCGACTTCACCAGGGCGTGGATCTTCAAGCATCCGTCGCCGTGGGACTTCGCTTTCTTCATGAACAACGCGCTGAAGCGCGACCTGGGCTGGTTCTGGTACTACTGGCTGTTCACCACGGAATCCGTCGACGGCTCGATCGAGAACGTTTCTACCGCCGGCTCGCGAACGACAGTAACCGTTCGCCAGGCGGGGCAGATGCCTTCGCCAGTCGTTCTGCGCGTGCAATTCGCGTCTACCGGTCCGAATGTGAGATTGATGGCCAACAGCCGGATGCTCGATACCAACAGCGCCCTCGTCACCTACCCGGTCGATGTGTGGTTCAACGGCAGCCGCACATTCGACGCGGCGCTCGACTTCGGAGGACGCGCGATCGAGCGGATCACGCTGGACCCCGAAGGACGATTCCCTGACCGGGATACGAGAGACAACTTCTGGCCGCGACGCGTGGTGCGCGCCACCGGCGCGACCGGGAATCCCAGGTGATCCGCTGCTTCCTAGCCGGAACCGCGCTCGCGCTACTCATTCCGGCCGTCGCGGCCTCTCAAGCCACGATCCCGACTTTCAGCCGCGCCGACACGCTCCGCGGATCGAACACGCCCGGGCGCGCGTGGTGGGACGCCGCGTTCTACGACCTGGCTGTAAAGGTCGATCCGGCTGACAGCAGCATCACCGGACGCAACACCATCACGTACCGGGTCATGTCGCCCGCGCGGGAGATGCAGATAGATCTGCAGCAGCCGCTCGCGGTGGACAGCGTCGTCCAGGACGGACTCGAGCTCAGCGTGCGCCGGGATGGAAATGCGCTTTTCGTGAGACTGCTGTCGCCGCAGCGCGTCGGGGCGCGTAAATCGATCTCCGTCTATTACCACGGCCGGCCGACCGTCGCCCTGCGTCCACCCTGGGACGGCGGATTCATCTGGGCTCGCGACAGCCTCGGCAATCACTGGATAGCCACCGCCAACGAAGGAGTGGGCGCCAGCGTCTGGTGGCCGAACAAGGACATTTACTCGGACGAGCCCGATAGTCAGCGAGTGTCGATCACCGTCCCCGATCCGATCGTGAACGTCTCGAATGGACGCCTGCGCCGCGCGCGCTCGAATGGCGATGGAACGACGACCTTCGAGTGGTTCGTCCGGAATCCAATCAACAACTACAACATCGCCGTCAACGCGGGCAGGTACGCTCACTTCAGCGATGTGTACTATGGCGAGGGCGGACGACTCTCGCTGGATTTCTGGCCGCTCCAGTATCATCTGGATACGGCGCGAGCGCACTTTCAGCAGGTCAAGCCCGTCCTCAAGTGCTTCGAGAGCTGGTTCGGTCCGTTTCCCTGGTATCAGGACGGCTTCAAGCTGATCGAAACGCCGCATCTCGGGATGGAGCACCAGAGCGCGATTGCGTACGGCAACAACTACCTGAACGGCTATCGCGGCCGTGACCGCTCCGCGACCGGCCACGGACTCAAGTGGGACTTCATCATCGTCCATGAGGCCGCGCACGAGTGGTGGGGCAACAACGTCTCGATGAGCGATGCGGCGGACATGTGGATTCATGAGAGCTTCGCCGACCATGCCGAAGGACTCTACACGGAATGCCAGCAGGGAAAGCGCGCGGGGGCCGAGTACGTGATCGGGAAGCGCGCGGGGATCGCGAACGATCGCCCGATCATCGGAATCTACGGAGTGAACTCCGAGGGTTCCGGCGACATGTACAACAAGGGCGGGAACATGCTGCACACGATCCGGCAGCTCGTCAACGACGACGCGCGATGGCGGCGCGTGCTGCGCGGAATCAACAGGGTGTTCGCGCGCCGGACGGTGAGCAGCAAACAGATCGAGGAGTACATGAGCCGTAACACCAGGCTCGATCTGGACAAGGTCTTCGATCAATACCTGCGCACGACCAGGATTCCGGTGCTCGAGTACCGAATCGAGGGCTCGACGCTTTTCTATCGCTGGGCCGATGTGGTTCCCGGGTTCGACATGCCCGTCAGAGTCACGGTCGCGCCCGGGACCTATCGGTTCATCCAGCCGATCGAAAGGTGGCTGACCACGCCCATTCGGCTACCCGCCGAGGATTTCCGGGTGGACGAGAACTTTTACGTGTTGTCGAGGGATGTGCTCAGGCCCGTCGGCGATTCGGCGCGTTGAGCGGCGCGCACCGCGGCAGTCAGTAACCGGATCGCGGCCATCGCGGCGTTTCCATCCGTGTCGGCGGCTGGATCGTAGGCGGAGAGAGTAATGCCGGCGATCGGCAGCGCGCGCCCGATCATCGACAGCGCGGTTTCCATTTGATCGACCGTGACGCCTCCACCAACGGCATAGGTGTTTGCGCGCGCGGTTCCGGCGTCGAGAACATCGAGATCGATGTGAACGTGAACCCTGTCCGCGTGTCCGGCGATCGACTCGAGCGCGTGCTGCATCGCTGACCCGATTTCAGTCGCGGCCACCAGCGTTATTCCGGAGCCGCGTAACGCCCGTTTCTCAACCGGATCGAGGTCGCGCGCGCCGACCACGCACACACTTTCCTCGGGCAGCGGCCGGAAGCCTGGAACAGTGAGCGCGAGCCGGCGCCAGGACCCACCGGTAATCGTGGACAGCGCCGTTCCGTCGAGAAAGCCGCTGGTGGTGGTGTCCGGAGTGTTGAAGTCGCCGTGCGCGTCGAACCAGACGATGCCGGTGCGGAAAGACGGATACGAGGCCAGAGCTCCAAGCGAGGTGATGCAGTTCCCGGCGAGAATGATAGGCAGATCACCATCATCCGCCGCGATCGCGGCGGCGACGCGCCGTATCAGCTCGAAGGTCGTGCCGATCTCCGAGCTCCAGGCATCCGACGGCAGCTCGATGCGGGTGAGCCGCACCCGCTGACCGAGCGCCGCCAACGCGCTCTCGAGACCTGATGCCAGCAGCCGTTCGGGGCCGGCCCCCATCCGCGCGCCACGATGACCGGAGTCATACGGCACGACGAGCAGGTGGAGGTCCATCCGGGAAAGATTACCGCCCGCGGCTGACCGTGTAAGAGTCACGCCGCGCCGAAGGGCGGGCCGTCAGTCCTTGTAGAGGCTGGCGAAATTCCTTTTCAGCGCGGCTACCTTCGGAGCGTCGTGAAACACGATGTACGGCTGATTGGGGTGGTGCACCATATAGTCCTGATGGTACGGCTCGGCCAGATAAAACGCAGAAAGCTTCACCAGCTGCGTGACGATGGGGCGCTCGAAGAATTTTGCGGCGGTGAGCTGCGCGATATAGCGCTGAGCGGTTTGCTCCTGCTCGGCGCTGTTGAAGAAGATCGCGGAACGGTACTGAGGCCCGCGGTCGGGCCCCTGGCGATTCAGCTGGGTAGGGTCGTGCGCGACAGAGAAGAAGATGTGCAGCAGCTGCCCGTACGAGACCTGCGCCGGATCATATATCACGCGTACGGTTTCCGCGTGGCCAGTTCTGCCGCTCGAGACCTGATCGTAGTCAGCCGATTCCCGGGTCCCGCCTGAGTACCCGGATACCGCGGATTTCACGCCACGCACGTGCTCGTACACGCCCTCGATTCCCCAGAAGCAGCCACCCGCGAAGTAAGCCGTGTCGTCGGCCGCCACCCGTGCGATGCCCGCGTCGAACGCAGGGCTGGGTAGCCCTAGCGGGGGCGACGACGTCGCGCCGCTGGTAAGCCTGGCGGCAATGAGGAGCAGCGCGGCGGGAATTACCAGCAGTCCCGCCAAAAGCCGCGAAAGTGAGCGTGTCGTCATGGATGTCTCGTTGGAGGGTTTCCTCCCGCCATCAGACCAGGGAACGGTCAGAATTGTTCCTCATCTTTGCTCGATCAGTGCGTGAGATTCCAGCAATCCACACCGCGAACAGCGGAAAGTGACTACATCGAACTTCGGCTGCCCCTTGATCTGAATTCCCCACCAGCGCTTGCGGAGGAGGCCCATGACGAATGTCGGCATCCCGGTCGGGTTGAATATGAATCCAACATCCATTGATCCACGACACTTGGGGCATTCCCGTCTCCTGCTTTCCGTCACCGCGGTGTCTCGACCGACACTGGCTCGCAGATCACCTCGGTCGTGATCGAGTTCGCGATGTAGCAGGTCTCGTGCGCCTCGTGATGAAGAGCCGTCAGCTCCGCGTTCGTAGGCTGTTGCGTCCCGCTGAAGGAAACGACGGGACGCAGGTGGACGGTGACGACCGAGACCTTACCGTTCCCATTGCGACCCATGATCCCGACGGCTTCGTCGCGATAATCGTCGACCACGAACCCCTTTTTGGCGGCAATCGACAGGAACCACAGCATGTGGCAGCTGGAGATCGCCGCGACGAAGGCCTCCTCGGGATCGACCGCCGCCTCGACAGAATGCGGTGGAGGCACCGAGTGCGGTGAAGCCGACGCTGGAACCTCGACGCCGCCGTCGAAAAACCAGCGGTGGCCGCGGCTGTACCGCTGATCGCGAAACGCCGCGCCGGCCCTCGTCCATGCGATCGTCGCGGTGTACTCGCTCAGCGTTCCCCGCCCGCGCTTCGGCGCTACCCGCCGCTCACGGCGGCGAGAACCAGGATCGTGCTCCCCTCTGGAGCAGGTGTGCTCAAACCGTCGAGGAAGCGGATGCTTTCACCGTTCACGAAAACGTTCACGTGCCGCCTGACGCTCCCTTGCTCGTCCATGATCCGGTCGAGCGCGCGCGGCAATCGTTTTCCGAGGGCATCGAGTGCTTCGCCGACGGTCCGGTACGGTCCGTCGAGTAAGACCGATGACTCAGCTCCGGTGTCGGAGCACAGCGCCCTTGGCAGCTCCAGCGTGATCACGCGGCCACCGTGGCGAACGCCTTGACGCAAACCACGGGCGGCAGGCCATCCGCGATTTCCGTCCAGCTCGTTCCGCCATTCGCGGAGGCGAACAGCTTCCCGCTCCGCGTCCCGAAATAGATTCCCGCCGCATCGAACCGGTCGGCGCTCAGCGCGTCGCGCAGCACTGTCTCGTAGGCGTTAACCTGCGGCAGCCCGCTCTCCAGCGGCTCCCAGCTCGCGCCTGCATTCGTGGTTCGATACACCCGCAGCTTCGCCTCCGGCGTGCAGCGGAACAGGTCGGATTCCAGCGGAATGATGTAGACGGTATCCGGATCGTGCGGGTGCATCTGCATCGCGAATCCGAAATCCGAGGGAACGCCGTTCGCGATGTCCTGCCACGTATCGCCCCAGTCGTCGCTGCGGTACAGACCCCAGTGGTTCTGGAGAAAAAGACGCTCCGGCCGCGCGGGGTGGTGCACGACCTTGTGCACGCACTGCCCGAACTCCGGATGCTTGTCCGGGAGAAACTCTGCCCTCACGCCGGTGTTGCGTGCGCGCCAGGTTTTCCCGCCGTCGTCTGACCGGTATACGCCGCCGGTGGAGATGGCGATCAGCATCCGGCTGCTGTCCCGGGGGTCGAGAACTATGGTGTGAAGACAAAGCCCGCCGCCGCCCGGCTGCCACCTGGGCTGATGCTCGTGATTGAGCAGCCCCTCATTCGCTTCCCAGGTCTCGCCGGCGTCGCGAGACTCGAAGAGGGCAGCGGGCTCGACTCCGCAGTACAGAACATCCGGACTGTCTTCGCGGCCGGGCGCAATCTGCCAGATCTGCGCGACGGCGCGACCCGAGTCCGCGGGAAAACGTACGCTCCGGCCTTCGCCAGAGGTCCACGTTTTTCCTCCGTCATCGCTGAACCGGACGGTCGGACCCCAGTGCATGCTGTTCGTGGCGGCGTAGGTCCGGGCACGTCCGCCGCGCGTGTCGTGGAGCAATGCGTAAACGGCTTCACCGCGGAAATGCGGGCCGTCCATCTTCCACTTCCTGCGCCTGATGTCGGAGCGGAACGCAAACGCTCCCTTCATGGTCCCGACGAGGACGAGCGCTTCCGGGTCCCTGCCGGCCTTGCCGCGAGTCACAGCCATTAGCCCACCGCCACGATCATGGTCGCAAGATGCGCAGGCCCTTCGGCGGACGGAAGTCTCGCGTGGCGCGGCAAACCCCTGCCGGGCTCAGGCTTCGGGGGGGATGTCCTTCCGAAACTTTACCACGCGCTCCACCTCGGAGTACCCGCTCCGGATGTGTGCGTCGTAGCTCACGGTGTTATCGAGCAGGGCGTCCGACGCCATCTCCGCCAGTCCCTTGTCCCGCGCCCACGCTTCCGCCGCGGCGAGCAGCGCACGGCCGTACCCGCGGCGCCGCACATCGGGGTAGACGTACCATGCCTCGATGTACCCGACCGGACTCGTGCGGCAGCCATCCGCGTACGCGCGCGTGCCGGCCTCGACGTAACCGCACACCGAGCCGTCGGGCCGCTCCGCCACGAATATCGCCGCGTCATCTCGTGCCAGGAGCGCGCGCATCTCGGGCTCGTAATCCGCGGCCGACTCGTCAGGAAGGAGAGCGTCGCTCATGCGACGCCAGTCAGGAAAATCCCGCTCTTCGATCGGTCGGATCCGCATTCCGCCCCCGCCGGTCGCCGTTAGCGGTCCCCGTAGTCCAGGTCCAGCTCGCGCACCTGACAGTGCTCGCCGCAGCCGAGCCTGTAGCGGTTGCGCGCGAACCAGCGGTAGAACCTGTCGGCGAGCGGACGCATGAAGGGAATCCTGAACAGCCACGAGATCAGCCACCCTTTCGGGAGCACGTCCAGCAGCTCCTCCAACGCTCCCGCGGCCTGCCAGGTCCGTCCGTCACTGTTTCGAATCACCTGCACCGATTCGATGTACGCGCGCGCGGGGATCCATGGGAAGCGCGCGTGAACTCCCGGAGTCTGGGAAGGAATTATCTCCAGATCCTTCCGTCGATCCCATTTCGTGAGGAGCTTCACCAGTCGTCCGCAGACCTTGCAGTGACCATCGTAGATGACCGTATAGCGACGCGAAGGATCTCCGACACTCGGCGCTACGGGTCCGCTCGGTTCGGCACCCGCGACGGTGAAGCGAACGACGGCAACGCTCATCTCGCACCGGCCATGCTCGGCGCGTCAGCTGGCTCGATGGTTATCGCCGGCGAATGCGTGAGCGTATTGTGAACCCCGCAGAGATTTGCGACCCGGATCGCCCGCGGCCACATATCCGCCGCGAGAGAGGGCCATTCGAGAGTCAGCTTCATCGCGCCGACGCGGTGCGGCTGCTCGACGAAGCTCCAGCTTACGTCGACGCGCAAATCGTCGACGCCAAGATTCCTGTTTGTCGCCCAGCTCTGAAGAACGGAGAAGGTGCACATAGCCAGCGAGCTGCCGAGCATGTGGAACGGGCCGTAGCTCATGTCGGCGGTAGGGGCCTCGATCGTGAGCTGCCCGCTCGTGGGCTCAACCCGGAGTGATTCCGAACCCGTCAGCACGACTTTCATTTCTTCGCGGCCGGTTGTTGTTGCGTGAGACAGTGGAGCGTGCCGAGTCCCCACACGAGATCCACGGCGTGTATTCCGGTGACCGTGAACTTCGGAAACGCCTCGGCAATTCCGTTCAGCGCCACGCGATCGTTCGGGTCGTTGAACGTCGGTACAAGAACAGCGCCATTGGCGATGTAAAAGTTCGCGTAGCTCGCGGGCAGCCTCTCGCCGTTCATGTAGACGGGCCTGGGGAAGGGGATCGTCAGAATTTTCAGGGGGTGCGTCCTCGCCGCGAGCTGAAGGCGGCGCAGGTTGTCCGCGGAACGCAGATGATTCTCGTCGGCGGGATCATGCTCGTAGGCCAGCACCACCGTCTCGCGGCTGGCGAAGCGGGCTATGTCGTCGATGTGGCCGTGAGTGTCGTCGCCGACGGCTCCTTCGCCGAGCCAGATTGTTCTTGCCGCTCCGAGATACTCGGCGAACGCGCGCTCGTAGTCCGAAGCAGACATCCCCGGATTGCGCACCTGAACGTCGGTGAGCAGCCACTCCTCGGTGACCATGATCGTTCCCGCGCCGTTGACTTCGATCCCTCCACCTTCGAGGATGAGCCGCTCCCCCGTATCCGGCCGCACCGGCTCGATCCGGGGAAGGCCGGTGATCTCCGCGATCGCATCACCGACCCTGGCGTCCTTCGCGTAGTTGTCGTACTTCGCCCAGCCGTTGAATCCCCAGCTGACCAGCTCGATAAGGCCGTCGGCGCGTCGCACGGCCGTCGGCGCGGAGTCGCGGAGCCAGACGCGATCGGTCTCGACGATGTGGAGCCGGCACCTGTCGCCGTCGGGTTTGACGCCGTGGGCGTTGAGCAGCAGCCGCGCGTTCCCGGCCACGCTTTCATCGTGGCAGAGTATCTCGACGCGGTCGTGGGCGCTCAGCGCGCGTACGATCTCGGCGTACACCCACGGGATCGGTGCGAGCTTTCCCGGCCAGTCCGGCTCGTGGTGCGGCCATGCGATCCAGGTCGCCTCGTGAGTCTCCCATTCGGCGGGCATCGTACGCGCGAGTTTGAGATCCATAGTCAAAGCGCCGCTCCCTCTCGGAGCGGCGCCCTCACCGCCTGCCGGCGCGGTTGCGCTCATCCCATGTACCGGTTGAGAATCCCAGCGTACGCATCGATTCTGCGGTCGCGAAGAAACGGCCAGTTGCGGCGCGTCGTTTCTATCAGCGCGCGGTCGCACGTCGCCACCAGCACCTCGGGCTCGGTCCCCGCCCGCGCGAGGATTCGCCCGAAGGGATCGGCAACGAAGGACTGGCCGAAGAACTCGATACCATCGGTGCCGGGCTCGTCCTCGTGCCCGACGCGGTTGGGGGACGCGACGAAAACGCCGTTGGCGATCGCGTGCGCTCGCTGCGCGGTCTGCCACGCCTCGACCTGTGCCTGCCCGAATTCCGCCTTCTCGGACGGATGCCAGCCGATCGCCGTGGGATAAAAGATGATCTCCGCCCCGAGCAGGGAGGTGATGCGCGCCGCTTCCGGGTACCACTGGTCCCAGCAGATCAGGACTCCGACATCGGCGTAGCGGGTCTTCCAGACGCGGAAGCCGCCCGCTCCCCGATGATCGCCGTTGCCGGCCGCGTCGGCGTGAGAGTCTCCGGGAGTGAAGTAATACTTCTCGTTGAAGAGCGGATCGTCGGGGATGTGCATTTTGCGATACGCTCCGAGCACCGATCCGTCGGCGTCGATCACCGCTGCTGAATTGCGATACACACCCGCGGCCTGACGCTCGAAGATAGGCACGACGATCACGAGCTCGAGCTCCCTGGCCAGCTTCTGCATGCCGACGACCGTGGGACCCGTGATCGGCTCCGCCAGGTCGAAGCGCTCCGCCTTCTGGGATTTGCAGAAGTACGGCGCGTTGAACAGCTCCTGGAGGCAGACGATCTGCGCGCCGCGTGACGCCGCCTCGCGAATTCGCTCAGTCGCGCGCGCGACGGCGCGGTCGGCGTCCGGCGTGACTGCTTCCTGGATCAAGCCGACCGTGAAAGACGGTCCGCGCGCGGCGTTGGTGGTCATGAATGGAAGGTTAACGGTTTGCGCGGGCACAGGAAGTGGGCGAGCTTCAGCGTCGGGTCAGAACTTTGCATCAACGCGAAAAACATGGAAAACGAGGAGAAGGAACCGCTCCCGTACAACCTGGGAACTCCCATTGCCGGAGAGCGCCGTACGCGCCGCAGCGTCGGCCTCAACACGGCGTTCCGCGCCATCAAAGCGGAGCACTCGGCAAACCGCACCAGAATGGAAGTCATCGCCGATCGGATGATCAGCGTCGCCAGCTCCACCGGCTTCCTGCTGTTTCACGTAGTCGCCTTCCTGCTGTGGATCCTGATCAACGCTCCGCTGCCGGGCATGCCGCAGTTCGATCCATATCCGTTCGGCATGCTGACGACGATCGTGTCGCTGGAGGCGATCTTCCTCGCGATTTTCGTGTTGATGACGCAGAGCCGGGAGTCGCGGATTGGCGAGCTACGCGAGGAGCTGACGCTTCAGGTGAACCTGCGCATCGAGGAAGAGGTCACCAAGACGCTGCATCTGGTCGCGGGACTCTATTCGCGGCTGAACCTTCAGATCGCCGACGACGCGGAGCTCCGATCGATGCTCGAGCCGCTCGATCCGCGCAAAATCGAGAGCGAGCTCGCCGAGCAGATAAACGCCTCGATGCCGCACTTCCGGCTGCGGCGACGCCGCAAACCTCCGCGCCCGCCGTCACCGGCACCATGATTGCCTCTCTTTCCCGGTACTCAACCGGGAGAGATGATGATGTTATCAAGACGGATTGCGGTACTCGGGGCGGCGGTCGCTGTTGTCGCGGCAACCGGCGCCTGCTCCACCGGGCTCGGCAACGTTCTCGGCAGTGTGCTGGGCGGTGGTGGTCAGGCCCAGTCCAACCAGCTTTCGGGAACTGTGCGCGGTATCAACACCAGCAGTCAGCAGCTCACGATTCAGCAGTCCAACGGTCAGTCGGTCGCTGTCCTGTACGACAATCAGACACGCGTCGTCTATCAGAACCAGACGTATTCCGTCGCCAACCTGGAGTATGGTGACGAGGTGACCGCCAGCATCCGGCAGGCACAGAACGGCGCCTACTACACTGATTACGTGCAGGTGGACCGGTCGGTGTCCAGCACCGCTTCGTCGGGGAATGTTCAGCAGTTTCAGGGCAACGTCAGGCAGATCGATTCACGCAACGGCGTGTTCACCGTCGAGAGCGGAAACAATCTTCTTACCGTAAGTCTGCCTTACAATCCGCGAAGCAGTGACGTAAGCAGATTCCGGAGCCTGCGCCCTGGGGAGTACGTTCGCTTTCACGGAGTCTTTCTCAATAACTCACGGGTCGAGCTGCGGCAGTTCAACTAGAAGGTTTTGCGCAGGCTTAAACAGCCTCTGCCTCGAAAGGTCGGCGTTGTTCGCAGCGGTCAGCGGTCAGCGGGTAGCGTTCGGCGCGCGGCGGGCAGCTTACGTAGTTGCAGTCTGTGCGCGAGTCAGCGCCCAATGAGCTGCCGCAGTACGTATGGCAGAATGCCGCCATGACGGTAGTAGCTCATCTCCTCGGGCGTATCGATCCGCGAGATCGCCTGAAAGGCCTGCTCTGAGCCGCCGGCGGAGCGGGCCCGTACCGTCAACGTCGCGCGCGGCTTCATCGTGTCGGCCATACCCTCGATGTCGAAGGTCTCGAAGCCGGTGAGGCCATGCGTCACCCGGGTCTCGCCCGGCCTGAACTCGAGCGGCAGCACTCCCATGCCCACGAGGTTGGAGCGGTGAATTCGCTCGAACGACTCCGCGATCACCGCCTTCACGCCGAGGAGCAGAGTTCCCTTTGCTGCCCAGTCGCGGGACGATCCCGTTCCGTACTCCTTGCCGGCGATGATGACGAGCGGAGTTCCGGCAGACTGGTATTCCATCGCCGCGTCGTAGATCGTCACGGCTTTTTCACCCGGCACTCGGGTGGTCCAGCCCCCTTCGGTGCCGGGCGCCAGCTCGTTGCGCAGCCGGATGTTCGCGAATGTCCCGCGCATCATCACTTCGTGGTTGCCGCGGCGCGCGCCGTAGGAATTGAAATCGGCGGTCGTCACTCCCTGCGCGATGAGCCACTTGCCGGCGGGACTCGAGGCGGGAATCGAGCCGGCGGGCGAGAT
>DASTTD010000076.1:0-3506 GCA_035760325.1 Gemmatimonadaceae bacterium | reverse complement strand
GGTGAAAACGCGCTGCACGCCCTTGTCGCCGAGCAGCTCGAGAAGCTCGATGGACTTCTCGGAAAGAACGTCGGAGCTGCGGAGCAGCGGCGTCATCTCGTCCAGTGCTTCGCCGTTGTATCCGATGAACACCGACGGAATGCACAGCGTGCGCGCACCGGTGGACTCGACGATGAACACGGGGCTGGCCGGATTCCATGCGGTGTAGCCGCGCGCTTCCCACGTTGCGCGCAGTCCGCCGGAGGGAAAGCTCGACGCGTCGGGCTCGCTCTGGATGAGCTGGTCACCGGTAAAGCTCTCCATTGGCTGCCGGTCGTCGTCGAACGCCAGGAAGGCGTCGTGCTTCTCGGCGGTAAGCCCGGTCTGTGGCTGGAACCAGTGCGTGAAGTGAGTCACTCCGCGGGAGATCGCCCACTCCTTTATCACCTGCGCGATCGAGGGCGCGATGGCGATGTCGAGCTTTTTGCCGTGTCTGATCGAAGCGGTGAGGCTTTGATAGACGTCTTTCGGCAGCTTGTCCCGCATCTGTCGGACGCCGAGGGTATTGCAGCCGAAATAATGTGAAATCGGCTCGGGAACCTTTCCGTTGTTGTTCAGGCCGGGAGGGATGCGCACTGACCGGCTGGTGATTTCGCTGAGGACGATTTTTCGGGAGCTATCGATGGCGACTGACATGGGAGGCCCGCTTGGTTGTGTTTAGGGAATCGTGCAAAAAATGCACGATTGACGGCTAAAACTGGTAATTATCGACAAACAATGCAAGGAATGCGCTCAAATTTGTGCAGGAATTGCAAAAACTTGTGGACACGGATACCATTTGGCCATGCCTCGACATCGCTCCCGGATTCCCGATACCTCGGGAGCAAGCCCGGCCGAAATCCTCGAGTTGGCCACGACCAACAACGTCCGCTTCCTCAGACTGCAATTCACGGACATCCTCGGCGTCAACAAGAACGTGGAGATTCCCTCCTCCCAGTTCGAGAAGGCGCTTGCCGGCGACATAATGTTCGACGGGTCCTCCATCGAGGGTTTCGTACGGATTGAGGAATCCGACATGCTGCTGGCACCGGACCTGGGCACGTTTCAGATCTTCCCCTGGGGTGAGGAGCAGAGCCGGGTTGCCCGGCTCATCTGCGACATCAACACACCGGATGGTAGTCCATTCGAGGGCGACCCCCGGTGGGTACTGAAAAAAACGATTGCCCGGGCGGCGAAGCTCGGGTATACGATGAAGGCGGGCATGGAGGCGGAGTTCTTCATGTTCAAGCCGCGGCCGGATGGGACGCCCTCGACAGAGACGCACGATGTGGGCGCGTATTTCGATCTGGCGCCTGCCGACCTTGGCGAGGATGCACGCCGCTCGATCGTGGACGTCCTGGAGCGGATGGGCTTCGAGGTGGAGGCGGCGCACCACGAGGTCGCGCACGGGCAGCACGAGATCGACTTCCGCTACGCGGACGCGCTCGAAACAGCGGACAACATCGCGACGTTCCGCTTCGTGGTTAAGTACGTGGCGCGTACTTTCGGGCTGACCGCGTCCTTCATGCCGAAACCGATCTTCGGGCAGAACGGAAGCGGGATGCACACGCACCAGTCGCTGTTCCGAGGTGATGAGAACGCATTCTGGGACAAGAGCGCGGAATGGGAGCTGTCGCAAACCGCGCTTCACTACATCGGCGGTCTGCTGCGACACGCGCGCGGCTTTACCGCGGTAACGAATCCCTTGGTGAACTCCTACAAGAGACTGGTTCCCGGATACGAGGCGCCCGTGAACGTCGCGTGGTCGATGCGGAACCGGTCACCGATGATTCGAATTCCCGACCGCCGGGGCGGGGGCACCAGGGTCGAGCTCAGAATCCCGGATCCCGCGGCGAATCCGTATCTGGCGCTGGCGGTGCAGCTGGCCGCCGGCCTGGACGGGATCGCGACGAACGCCGACGCGCGGGAGCCCGTGAACGCGAACATCTGGGAGATGTCGCATCGGGAGAAGCGGCGGCTACGAATCGACGACCTTCCGCACAATCTCGAGGAAGCATGTGACGAGCTGGCGCGAGATGAGGTCATTACCATGGCGCTGGGCGAGCACATCACCACTCAATTCCTCGCGGCGAAGCGCCTGGAATGGCAGGAGTATACTACTCAGGTTTCGCAGTGGGAGTTGGATAATTATCTGGCTAAGTACTGACTGCGAACTGCGGACTGAACTGCGGACTGCGGAACTGAACTGCGAACTGCGGAACTGAACTGCGAACTGCGGACCAACTGCGGACTGCCGACTAAACGCTATTTCGGACTGCTGACTAACTGCGGATTGCTGACTAACTGCGGATCGTGGACTCACTGCGGATTGCTGACTAACTGCGGATCGTGGGACTCACTGCGGAACTGCGGACTGGCACACGAAAGGAGCGATACGAACGGTGGATGCGTTTGGCACCTGGTTGGCTCAGCTGGTTCGCAGTCCGCAGTAGGTTCGCAGTCCGCAATTAGTCAGCAGTCCGAAATAGCACTTAGTCCCCAGTCCGCAGTGAGTCCGCAGTTCGCAGTTCAGTTCCGCAGTCCGCAATCTCCTCAGACCGCATAGTTAAATACGAATCTAACTCCTTTAGCTGGATGACGAGCTTTTTCTTCCCGTTCTCTTCCGCGGAACCTTCGCGCCCTTTTTCCGCGCCTCCGAGAGCCCGATTGCAATTGCCTGCTTGCGGCTCTTCACCTTCCGGCCGCTGCCGGATTTGAGCGTCCCCTTCTTGCGCCGACGCATTGCGCTCTCGACCGTCTTCGACGCCGCCGGGCCATACCTGCGACTGCGTGAAGATTTCTTCGTTGCCATTCTCGCTCTCCCTGAGTGGATTGAAAAACCATTCACTGCCGGCTTGGCTCACGTTGTGCCGAAGAACCGATGGCTGCATCGGGTTGCGGGATCCCCTTACGTGGCATTGCCATGACGACTCGAGCCGGACTGGAAGCGGAAGCGATCACTCGCCTGACAGACGGCATCGAGCCGCGCGAAGTCCGCGCAATTCTCGTGCAATGTCTGGCCGGAGATGTCGCCCCGTCGGATGCCATCACGCGCATGCTCGGTGAAAGCGGTGCGGTTGCGGTCCGTCTGGCAATCGACGACGTGACACATCGCGCGGCCACGATCTCGCGCGCGAGCGACATGCTCGTTCACGACAGGGTCGACGAGCTGACGCAGGTATTCGTGGAAATGATCGCGGCGGTGAAGGAAGTCAACGAGACGACTACGAGCCGCCCCCGCCCGGAGCAGCTTTCTCCTCGTCAAGGATCTGCGGAGCCCGGCGAAGCGCGAAGCGCTGAATAGCCTCGAGCGTCGCCATACAGAATCCCGCCCACGCGAAGCCGATCACGACACCGGCAACGACGTCCGACGGGTAGTGCACCCCCAGATACATCCGGCTGAAGGAGATCAGAACGATCACCAGCAACGCGAACAGCATCACCGTCCAGCGCGCCCACCTGCGGCGATGAAGGCGGGCCGCCAGATA
>DASTTD010000075.1:0-4952 GCA_035760325.1 Gemmatimonadaceae bacterium | reverse complement strand
CTCGAGGTCTTCAACGTCCTGAACCGCGACAATTTCCGCGACCCGTCGTCGGCGTCGCTGCTGTTCAACTTTGACGGGACGATCCGCAGCGGACTCGGAGATCCGCGGCAGATACAGTTGGGGGCGAGGTACGGGTTCTAGAGGGGCAAAAAAATAGACTCAGGAGTACACAGAACTACAAACTAAGAACTACCTGTTCTGAGTTGTGGTTGCCGGTAGCCCGGTTGCGGGTTTTGTCCCGAGACCCGCAACCAATTACTCGCAACTATTACCCAGAACAGGTAGTTCTTGGTTTGTAGCGAATAGTTCGCACGGGCGCGGTACGGGTTCTGGAGCGGGCAAAAACTACAAACTCAGGACTACCTGTTCCGGGTCGTGGTTGCCGGTAGCCCGGTTGCGGGTCTTTGCCGCGTGGGGGGTTTCGCATGATTCCCGAGGTAATGCGATGCCAGGGAATCGAGAATTCTGTTTGAGACTCGGGAGTGTCGGATTTCAAGACGCTCCAGGTTTGGCACAAGGCGCACGCGCTTTCCCTCAGCGTCGACCGGGCGTGCAGGGGCATTCGGCTACCGATGTACGCGTGCTCCGGAATCAGCTATTCCGCGCGGCGCTGTCGATCGCGGCTAACCTTGCCGAGGGCAGCGGTCAGCGGACGAGAAAGGAATTCGCGCGGTTCGTCAATTACGCTCTGACCTCGTGTTCCGAAGTCGAAAACCACCTCACGATTGCTCGCGACCTGAAAGCAATACCGATGTCTACGTTTGACTCTCTGGTGACGCAAACGATCACCATACGCAAGATGCTATACGGCCTCCATAAGATGCTGTCAGCCCCAAAGCCGAAGCCTGGCCGACTCCCTAGCTTCGGGCGCATGAAACGCTGCGATCCCACACTCCCGGAGCAGTCGTCAGCTGCGCCAGACCGGTACCGTCCGGCTGCACCACCCACAGATGTCCAACGAGCGCGCTTTCCGGCAGATTGAAGACGAGGCGCGAGCCGTCCGGCATCCAGCATAGAGAAAAGTTGTTCAGGCCCACCCATCCGCCACCTGCCTGAGCATCCGAGCCCGGAGTCGGCATCGAGACGATCGTCCCGACGTTGCTGCCATCCGCATTCATCACCTTCACCGCGACCGCGGTGAGACGGTAGCCGGTGGCGGAATCCGCCGTCGTCTCGATGAAGGCCAGCCTCGCCCCGTCCGGCGACCAGACGGGCGAAAACACGTTGGGCCAGGCGCGCCGGTTGGTGCGATCCGGGTTGTATGACGCGGCAATCCTTCCCGTCGAGCTGAGGACATCTATCTCCCCGGCCATGCACGCGAATGCAACCAGGCCCTGACCCGACATCACCACCCGTGTGTCATTGTCCGCCACCAGCGGACAGGTGAACGGCTGGCCGGGTGCGACGCTGAAGCTCGTGTGCTGGATCTGGTCCGTGGGATTCGCCACCGGGGATTGCGAGTAGATGTCGTAGATCGGACCGTCGGTCGTTGCCGCCACGACGACCTTCGATCCGTCCGGAGTCCATGTCGGCGGACCCTCCTGTCCCGAAAAGCTCGTGACGTGCCGCTCATCGGTGCGATCGAGGTTGGCGACGAACACATCGTATCGCGTCGCTTCGTCGAAAAAGGTGTACGCGACGCGCCGGCCGTCCGGGGACAGCGCAGCTCCAAAGAAGAGCGTGTTGTTGAAGTAATGCGCGGAGCTGCCCGCCGCCGCGTCGATGACATAGAGGGCGTTGTAGGCGTTCCCGGCCTGACCGATTCGCTCGAAGGCGATCTTCCCCCCTCCCAGCAACGCGTAGTCCACGGCTTCGAGCGCGGGAACTACCGGCCTTTGAAAGTCAGGCGCCGACGGAGCGTCCGGGGAGCAGCCAGCAGCTGATGCGGCGAGCAGGAAAACCGTCAGGCGGGTTGGGCGCATTATGCGGTTAAAGATGGCCATGCGCGATGAATCATCCAACTTTTCACGCGGTCGTGCCATCTAATGAGCTGGTCCCTTGCTCGGTCTTAACTGCAACCCAGAACTACCTGTTATGAGTGATAGTTGCGGGTGCCCGGTAGTTCTGGGTTTGTAGTTTTTTTCGGTAGCCTAGTTCTTCATGTCGCGGCTACGGCCAGGAACGCGATCAGCGCCACGGATTCAACGTCTGATCTCTCACCAGAAAGTTCCCGGCGGTCGTAGCATTTTCGATCCGGGCCATCGTCGCGGAATCCCGTCTGGCGGCGCTGCCGTAGTGCCGGAGGGTGATCGGGGCCGCGCGTGACCCGAACGTGTCAAACGCTGCCCAGTTCGCGTACGTCAGGGTCACCAGGACATCCCAATCGTCCGCTCCCTCGGTGGTGGTCTTCGTCGCCACCGAGTAATCCACCAGGAGCCCCTGCCGTTTCTGCTCGTCCCAGAGCGGCTTCCAGTTTTGCCGCATGTCTGCCCAGAACGCATTCGCGCGGCCCGGCTTGATGTCGAGGAGAACCACTCTGCTCACGGTGCCCGGGGTCGTGTTTGGACTTCCCGGCTGGGCGAAAGCGGGAGAGTCGGCAAGGGTAGCGGCGAAGGCCGCGAGCGCCAGGCGTGTAAACATTCTTCCTCCTCGATGGGGTGGGTTAGGAGAAGCTACGCGCCACGATAAAACGCGCCGGCCGACGCGTCAACTACCATGGAACCGCCGGTGCCGGGACACGATCTACCCAGTGCGGAGACACGCAACCAACTACCGCCGACCATTACTCACAACAGGTAGTTCTGGGTTTGTAGTTCTGTTCGGTATTTCTGAGTTTGTAGTTCTGTTCGATAGTTCTGAGTCTGCATCCTCCGCCGCCTCCTCGAACAGCATCGCCGCATCGGTATAACCGAGCTCGTCGTTGAGAGCGGCGAGCGTGACACCCAGCGCCCTGACGCTGCGGGAGGCGAGACGCTCGAGTCCTTTCACGAGCGCCGCCGTCGGCGAGAGCGGGGCGCGGGCGAGTACCGCGAGACCCCGTTTCGTGATTCGGGTTTCCGTCCGGCGCCGATCGTCCGGCGCAGGAGTCCGCTTCACCAGGCCGGCAGCAGCCAACCGGTCCACCACCACTGAAACCGAGCTGCGGTCGGTGAGGGTACGCGCGGCGAGGTCCGAGATCGAGGGCGCCGGACCCTCCGCCAGCTTCTCCAGGCAGAACAGCTGTGCCGCGCTGATCCCGGCGGCGCGCTCCCCCTCACGGGCCGCCAGGCGCAGGCCGCGCTCGAGCCGCCGCACGCCGGACAGAACGCGAGCCACAGTTTCGGGTTGCAATGCGTGGGCTCCCACGTATTATGTATAACCATGGGCTCGGTCATTTACAACTCCGTTCTTCCCCCCGCCGCTCTCCTCGCTGCGGCGCTGACAGGCTGGGCCGCCAGCCGGTTGTTCCGTGCGGCCCTCCGGGCGGGCGTCCGCCGTACGCGCGCGAGCTGGGACGACGCCGTCATCGACCGCCTCGGCGATCCACTCACCGTCGCGTTCTCGGTAGGAGCGGTGTTGTTCCTCCTTCCCTTCCTCGCCCTCGAGCCGGGATTCGTGGCGGAAGTGCGGCGCGTCGCGCGGGTCGTGCTGCTGGTGGATTTCTTCTGGGCCGCCTGGCGCATCGTCGACGTCAGCGGCTACATGGCGCTAAGGTCGCCGTGGGCGCTCCGGGTCCCGGCATCGCGCGCACTGGTTCCGCTTGGCGCCCGGGCCGTGAAGGTGCTCATACTCGCCGTGGCCATTGTCGCTTCTCTCTCGCTGTTCGGCTACCCGGTCGCCAGTCTCGTCGCGGGACTGGGAATCGGCGGACTCGCGCTCGCGCTCGCCGCGCAGAAGACGGTGGAGAACCTGTTCGGCGCGTTCTCGATCGGGGTCGATCAGCCGTTCAGGGAAGGCGATTTCGTGAAGATCGAGGACTTCGTCGGCACCGTCGAAGCCATCGGGCTCCGCTCCACCCGCTTCCGGACACTCGATCGCACCATCGTCACCATTCCGAATGGGAAGCTGGCGGACATGAAGCTGGAATCCTTCAGCGAGCGCGACCGGATCCGCCTGTCCGCAATCGTCGGACTGGTTTACGGCACGACACCGTCGCAGCTTCGTTCCGCGCTCGCCGGCTTCGAGGCTGTACTACGCGCGCACCCGAAGATCTGGCCGGACGCAGTCGTCGTCCGCTTTCGCGAGTTCGCGGCATCTTCACTGGACATCGAGGTCATGGCCTGGTTCCTCACCACCGACTGGGGCGAATTTCAGCGCATCCGCGAGGACGTGCTACTCCAGTTCATGGAGGTCGTGGAGCGGACCGGGAGCTCGTTCGCGTTTCCGACGCGTACGATCCATTTGGCGCCACAGCCGGACCGGGTCGGGTAACACAAACGCATAACTACAAAAGCACAACAAACTCAGAACTACCTGTTCCGAGGTGTAGTTGCCTGTAAGCCGGTTGCGTGTCTCTGCGCTACACACAATTGGTTGCTGCGGGCAGAGACCCGTAACCGGTCACCCGCAACCATTACCCAGAACAGGTAGTTCTGAGTTTGTAGTTCTTTGCAGTACCCAGAACAGGTAGTTCTGAGTTTGTAGTTCTTTGTAGTTGTCAGTCAGTCAGATCGGTCTGCCCGATGCGGCGTCTTCCCTCGAGGGACCGAAGCATGCGCCTGAACTCCGGCCGGCCGAGTGGCTCGTCGATGCGGTACATCCGCCTCCACATCGTGTAGAGCAACCGGCGCAGCTCGGCGACACCCAGTGTTTTTTTGGTGCCGCCGAGCGGCTGGTAATACAGAACGAGGGGAACGGGCTCCTTGTTGCCGTCGAGTGAGGGCTGGAAGTAGGGGAAATCCAGCGCGATCGCCCCCTCGCGCACCAGATGACGCAGCCACGGATTGTTGCGGCGCACTTCCCCGACGATCGCCGCGAGCCTCTCGTGGCCGACGTGATGCGCGTCGGACTCGAACTTCAGGTGCAGAGCGTGC
>DASTTD010000074.1:0-5961 GCA_035760325.1 Gemmatimonadaceae bacterium | reverse complement strand
CGCTCCAGCAGAATCGGCCGGGCGCATTTACCGCATTTCGGCCCGTCGGCGGCCTTTTCCGAGTCGATCCTGTTCCAGGCTTCACAGAACTGGCACATCACGGTGATCGCACGGACGCGGGTTGTTTCAGTCGGCATCGCTCCCTCTGGTGTGGTTGGCGGTCGGACCAAGCCTTTTCTGCAATATTTCAAGCCTTTTCTGCAATATTCGCCGCAAGTCCAGGGGCCCTTGCCCAGGGCCACGGCAATTGGGCGCCGTCCCAGGTATCGTTCCTAGCCGCGCCCCTCTGTAAAGGCGTTCCCGCCTGTAAATAGTGGGTGCGCTCCAACTGTTGAGCTAGGTAACGAGTTAACCCCTCCTAATGGCAGTTAACCCAGCCTCGGGGTTTCACGGCGTGACTCAGCAGTAGGGCGCTCGTCGTCCCCTTATCACGGCACATGTTCCCACGTCGGTCGGGTGGGCTAAGCCCATTTCCGGCACAGACGGAGTTCAAATGACCCCACGCAATTTTATGAGCACTTATAAAGCGAGCCTTCGCGGTTTTACCGTGATCGAGTTGCTGATGGTCATCGTCATCATGGGTATTCTGGCGGCGATGACAGGGCCCCACCTCTCGAAGATCGTCCGGCATAACCGCGTCAATCGGGCCGCGACGGTAATCACGGCCGACCTTCAGAACGCTTTTGCGTCGGCAGCGCGCCAGCGCGCGCCCGTGCGCATCTCTGCGGACGCAGCGACGAAAAGCTACCAGTTCGTCGACCGCAAAACCGGCGAGGTGCTCAGGATCCGGAGCTTCTACGGCGACACCTCCGAGTATCGCCTGACGACTCTCGTATTCACCCCTGCCACCATCGACGTGTTTCCGACCGGCGTCTCGTCGAGCCCGGTCGTCGTCGACCTTGGCAACGGAAACTACTCCCGCCGCATCACGGCTTCGACCGCCGGGTTCATCCGGATGGTGCCGAGATGATGCGCGCATCCAGCTGGTCGCGTGGTCACGAGGGCAGGTCGCGGGTGAGCTCGCGCACGGGCTTCACGCTGATAGAGGTCATCGTTTCTATGATTCTGCTGGCGATCGCGGTGTCATCGCTGGCCGGGCTCACGCATTCGGTTTCGCAAAGCTCGATCAAGGTCACCGGCGCAGCCTACCGCAATGGCGTGCTCATGCAGGAGGTCAATCGTCTCATCGCCCTGCCCTACGATTCGCTGGCAGTGGGTACGAGGGGCTTCTCGGTGTCGAGCGGCAATTATCCGCATTCACGGGAGATCACGATTGCCGAACCAGCGGACAAGATCAAGACCGTCAAGATCGTCGTCACGCCGACCAACCCGCTCTACAAGCCTGACACCGTGAATTTTACCAGGACCAACCCGAAAACATCGAAGGTCCTCTGCACTATCTGCAATGACAAAGCCTGATATGCGCGCCGCCAGCCGCGGCTTCACGCTCATCGAGATCCTGGTTGGGATGGTGATCTTTGCCATCGTCGGAGCGCTCTTCACCGGGCTCCTTTCCAGCCAGGGACGCTTCTTCGACAAGCAGGGAATGAGCAACGCCGCACGCAACGTGTCGCGTGGCGCGCTGAACCGCGTCGTCTCCGACTTCCGGATGGTGGAAACCTCGGGCGGGATGATTGCCGCCTCTCCCACCTCCGTCACATTGCGGCTTCCGTTCGCGATCGGCGTGGTCTGCAGCAGCACCGAGTCATCGACCGCGATCAGCATGCTGCCCGTGGACTCCGTCATCTACCACGCCGAAGGCTTTTACGGCTATGCCTGGAGGAGCGCGACGACGGGCGAGTACACCTACGTCGAGAACCCCGCGGCACGCGATAAGACAACTGGATCGAACGCGTGCAACGCCGTGGCGATCACGACTCTCCCGGAGGGTAGAGCGGCCAGAATCACTCCGGTCGTCTCGGGATCGAGCCTGGGGACCCCCGTATTCCTGTATCGGCGCATCCGCTACGAGTTCAAGGCGTCAGCGGCGGTGCCCGGGAAAATCGGTCTCTGGCGAACAACCATCTTCCAGAACGGGAGCGAAAAGGCCGAAGAGCTGGTGGCTCCGTTTGCGAGCAGCGCCAGGTTCAGGTTCTTCGTCGTAGGTAACAACAGCGATGCGCAGGACGCGCCCCCGGGAGACCTGAGGACTGTCCGTGGTCTCGAGCTGCATCTCGATGGCGCGAGCGAAGTAATCGCCGCCGGCGAGTCGAGCGTGGAAACAGCGTTATTCACTACTGCGGTGTTCTTCAAGAACCGCACTAACTAGCAGTGAGGCTCCGACCCATGTCCCACAACGCCGAACGTCGCGGCTTCGCGCTCCCGACCGCCATTCTCGTCATTGCGGTGTTGACCATCATGATCGCGGGTGGTTTTTCGCTGGTGAGCGCCGAGCGCAGATCGGTCTCGGACCAAAAGGCACAAATCTCGGCCTTCAAGATCGCGGAAGACGGGCTCGAGCTCTTCCTCGTGAGGCGCGATTCGCTGCTACCCAGCTCCCCGAGGGTGCCAGGTGCCAAGGATAGCGTCCGCATCAATTTCACCGGCGGCTACGCCGATGTATCGCTTACCCGGATTCGGCCGGTCATCGGATCGATGTCCGGTCTTTACGTCGTACGATCGCGTGGCGTCGAGACCGTAGGCACCTACGCCGGCACGCCTGAGGGTGTGCGCACCGTCGCGCAGTACGTGCTGTTCGAGCCCGCGCCAATGCAGGTACTCGCCGGCTGGACCGCGTTGTCAGGCCTCGACAAGAACGGCAAAGCGGGAACGCTCGGCGGCTATGATGCCTGCGGCGATTCAGCCGCGGTTGCCGGCGTCGCGGTTCCGCTCAACCCGGGTTACGATGGCAAGACCGACGGAACATCAGGCGACCCACCAATCGACAGCACCATCACAGCGGACTCAGTCGCCATCGACTGGAACGCCATCGTGAACGAGGGCGCCATCGACGCAACGATTACGATCCCCGGTGGGACATGGCCCACTGCGGAACAGTGGGCGGACACGACCTTTTACCCCATCATCCGGATCAATGACCCCGACTTCGTGCTCCCGACCTCGGGGCGGGGAATGCTCATCGTTACCGGACACCTCACCATCGACGGCAGCACCGGCTGGAAAGGCGTCCTTCTCGTCGGGGGCGATATTACTTCAAACGGTACGAATGTCATCCACGGCGCGACGATCAGCGGCTTGAACGTCAAGCTGGGAACGTTCGTTCCGTCTTCCACGGCCAACGGCACCAAGGAGTATAGCTACAACTCGTGCGAGGTTGCGAAGGCCAACCGCGAGATGGGATCGCTGGTGACCTTGAAGAACACGTGGGTCGACAACTGGGTGGAATACTAGAATGAGCTCAGCGGCCGACTCGGCACCATCCGAACCACCTCGTCACGGATTCATGTTCGGCGAGCTGCTCGTGGCCGTAGTCCTTCTCGCGATCGCGATCTCGTCGGTGACCGCACTCATGTACTCCGTCGGCCGGCACCCCCGTACCAAAGCCGTCGATTGCGCCGCCAAGACCTCGGAGGCCTTGCCCGAATGTGCGAAGGCCAGGACGGCGAAGCCCTCGCCCAGCAAGTCGAGCAGCGCCTCCCGGCTGCTCCTCTCCGGCTGCGCGACCCGTACCGAGGCCCAGGTCAAGGAATGCAGCGATTCCGTCGCCGCGGCGCGTAGCCCGGACGCAACGACTCTGCGGTCCCGGACGGATTCGGCGTCCCTCCAGCTTCTGCCAAAAAAGCAGAAAAGAGCAGCCCGCCCGGACCTGGGATTCGTGAGGTAAGAGGCCGCCCCGGGCGTACCCGACAAACGCCCCAAGTCCAAGTATTATAAACAGTTGTGACTCTGCCGTAATCATGACAAAATCATGATTTTTGCGTGACCAACCCCCGCCTCTCATAGTCTATATAGTAGCACGGACGGATCACCCTTTAACTGGTATCTGGACGTCAGAGCGCTGTTACCTCCTCCGTGGGGGCATTGCATCACCGGCATTCCGCCGGGTCCCCCGGGAGCGAACCATCGAGGACCTGCTCAGACAATGACTATACACAGACAGAGCGGCTTTACGCTGCTCGAAGGCATCATCGTTATGTCCATCCTGGCGGTCCTCTCCGCCATTGGAGCCCCGACACTCTCGGAATCTCTTCGCAAGCGCGCCACTTCAGGCGCCGCCGACGAGTTCGTGGCCGCTCACTCGCTCGCTCGCGCAACGGCTGTCCGTTACGGCCGCACCGCCGAGCTCCTCATGCACCCATCCGGCAAAAAAGTCTGGATTGAGGTCGATACCAGCGCGACGGGCATCAACCAGCGCGCAATCGTCTGGAACACGCGCAAGCTCGACCACAAGATCGGGCTGGAAATGAGCAGCAACCGCACGCGTCTTTGCTTCGATGCGCGCGGCCTCGCGAAAGCCTCGGCAACATGCGAAGCTGGTAACGCCCAGGTCATTTTCAGGATGAACGACGTCGCCGACACGGTGAATACGACGGTTCTCGGCAAGGTCCTTCGATGAGACGCCAAATGAGCTCTTCATCGAAGCAGGGGTTCTCGCTGATCGAAGTACTGGTCTCGATGAGCCTTCTGAGCGTGGTCCTCCTCAGTCTGGCCGCCGGCGCGACTTCAGCGCTTACCCACATGCACAAGGCGAAGCAGGATGTCGCTTACGCGGCCGACGTGCAGCAGGTTGCCGACAGCCTCGTGAGCGCCGGCTGGAAGAACGTTCTGCCCGGTTCGGGGGCACTGCGTGGCCGCGCAATTTCATGGGACGTCCTGGACGTCAACTCGAACTCGCAGCAGGTCAACATCGTCGTTGATCGCCGGGGGCAGGCCAACACCCGGATCGTCTATGCTGACACGGTTGCACTTTTCCTCGCCAACCCGCAGGTGCAATAGTGAAAGCCGACGTCAGCAGCAACCGGCGCGGCTTCTCGCTGCTCGAGCTCATCATCTCGATGGTGATGGCTCTGGTCATCATGGGCAGCGTGGTGCAGGTGATGATCGTGCAGGGCCGTGGCTACCGGAAGCAGCGCGAGATGGTCGACACACGCGACACCTCGCGACAGGCGGCGGCCCTGCTTGCCTGGGACCTCAGGCAATCCGTGATCGGTGAAGCTCCGTTCGCGTCGCTGGGAGCGAACGCGGTAGCGATCCGTTCTCCCCGCGCCGTCGGGACGATCTGCGCCAAGCACGCGACGCTCGCGCGTTACGGCGTCTGGAAGAGCGCGGGCACTTTTTTGGCCACCGATTCCGATACCGCGGTCGTCTATGCTATCGGCCGCGACAAATGGAGAAAGCTCAAGATCACCGCCGTCGGAACGCCCACAGCCATGGAAGTTCCCGCCTGTGCGTGGCCGGGCGCGCGTCCGCCGGACATCGTGGTCGAGTTCGCGGTCCGGTTCAAGACGGATACTTCCTGGATCAGGATCGGCGCACCGCTGCGCACTTTCCGCCGGGTCGAGTACGGGGAGTATGAGGCGAACGGCCGCTGGTGGCTTGGCCGCAGGGTTGGAGCGGCCGCCTCGTACGAGCAGCTCACTGGACCTCTCCTCGCTCCGGCATCGAACGGCCTGAAGTTCACCTACTATGACACGCTCGGCTTCGAGACCGTGGATCCCGGTGCCATCGGCAGCGTCGAGTTCACGCTCCGTACCGAGAGCTATAAGAAGACGAACGTTGGAACGAACTGGACGTACCAGCGCGATTCACTGACGACGCGAGTCGCGGTGCGCCGCTAACATCCACACGGAAGCCCCCATGCTCATCGAGAAGACGATCGCGTCAGACAGGAGGCAGACAAATCAGGCGCACCCGCACGTGCGAAAGGGCTTCGTGCTGCCGACGGTGATGTTCTCTGTCGCGGTAATGAGCATCGTCGTGGTGGCGGCCATCAACACCGCTTCAGACGAGCGCCGAACCTCCCGCGCCACGCGTGAGTCGACGCTCGCCCTGTACGCCGCC
>DASTTD010000073.1:0-4116 GCA_035760325.1 Gemmatimonadaceae bacterium | reverse complement strand
GGCAAATGCGGAGGCGGAGCTGAGAATGGGCGGGGCGCGCGTACTACTGGTCAGCACCAACCGGGAGCGGCAACCGTATCCGGTCGTGCCCAACGGTCTGGCGTGCGTTGCTTCGGCGCTCGACGGAGTCGGCCACGAGGTTCGATTCTCGGACCTTTGCTTCGCGCGTGATCCCGTCGCGGCGGCGTCGAGCGCGGCGCGAGAGTTCAATCCTGACATCATCGGCGTTTCGGTCCGCAACATCGACAACAGCGATGCGATCGCGCTCCGCCACTACACGCCGGAGGCACGATCCATTCTCCAGGCGCTTCGCCGCACATCGCCGCGCGCGAAGGTAATCGCGGGTGGCGCCGCTTTCGGAGTAGCGCCCGAAGCGTTGTTCCGGGATCTCGGCGTCGATTACGCGGTTGCCGGAGACGGCGAGCGGGCGAGCATCGCCCTCGTCGACGCGATAGCGGCAGGCCGGCCGGTAGAAGCTCTGCCCGGCGTCGTGCGCGATCGCGCCGGAACAGTCGTGTTCAGCCCGCCGGGCGAGGACGCGGACCTCGACTCGCTCCCTCCAACCGCGCTCCACCGCTGGATCGACCTCCGGCGCTATCAGCGCCACGGCGCGACGGTTCCGATTCAGACGAAGCGCGGCTGCGTGTACAAATGCGTGTACTGCACCTACCGAAACGTCGAGGGCTGGGGTTATCGCACCCGCGATCCCGATCTCGTCGCGGACGAGATCGAAGAGCTTCATTCGAGAGCTCGCGTCCGGCATTTCGATTTCGTGGATTCGACGTTCAACTCCCCGCCCGGCCATGCGCTCGAGGTGTGCGAAGCGATCGAGCGGAGGAGGCTCGATATACAGCTTGACACGACGAACTTCACGCCAGCGGTCGCGCCCACCGAGCTGCTCTCGGCGATGCGAGCGGCCGGTTTCCGGTCACTTGGTATCACCGCCGAAAGCGCGAGTGACCCCGTTCTCGAGAAGCTCGAAAAGGGATTCAACGCCGCGAAGGTACGCGAGGTCGCCGAGCGCGTGGAGAAACACGGCCTCAGAACACTGTGGATTTTTCTGGTGGGTGGTCCCGGCGAAACGCGGGAGACGGTGGAGGAGACGCTGGGGTTCGCGCGGTGGCGGCTCGAGCGCGGCGATGCCGTGTACGTAACCGTCGGGTTGCGGATCTATCCCGGCACGACCCTGCACCGCATTGCGATCGCGGAAGACGTCGTTCCGGCGGACAGCTCACTGCTCGATCCCGCCTTCTATTTCTCCCGCGAGCTTTCCTTCGATGCGACAGTGGAGCGGCTCAAGCGATTCGCGGCGGATCATGCCCGTTTCATGTTCTCCGCCGACTCGCGTTCAGTCGTGCTCCCCTACCTGACCCGCGCCGCGTCGGTGCTCAATCTTCCGCGGCCTCACTGGCGGTACATGGGACTCTTCCAGCGCGTTTCGCGCGCTATCGGTTGACCGTCGTTCCACCGAGGGACGCCGACGTCATCGTGGTCGGTGGCGGACCGGCGGGAGCCTCGACCGCGTGGTCGCTGGCAAAAGACGGAATCGATGTCCTGGTTCTCGATCGGGCGCACTTCCCGCGCGACAAGATCTGCGCGGAGTACCTGAGCCCGCAGGCTTCCCGGATATTCTCGGACATGGGAGTCCTCGAGGAAATCGAAGCCGCCGGCGCCGCTCACCTGGAGGGGATGATTCTCCGTGCGCCAAGCGGAAAAACCGTTCACGGAGAATTCGCGGGCGTCAAAGGATTCCCGGCTTTCAGGAATCGCGGGCTTGCCGTGCGCAGAACCGTTCTCGATGAGATTCTGCTGCGCCGGGCAAGAGACTCGGGCGCGCGCGTCGAGGAAGGCGTCAGGGTAACTGATGTGACGCGCGATTCAGGCGGGCGAGTGACCGGCGTCGCGATCCAGCGAGCCGGCGGCGAGAAGAGTCTGCTTCGCGGCCTGATTGTCGTCGGCGCCGACGGTCTCCGGTCAGTTGTCGGCCGGCGGCTCGGGTTGGTGCGCACGCGCGCCTGGCCCAGACGCATCGGACTGATATCGCATTACCGTGGCATCTCCGGGATGCGGGGAATGGGCGAGATGCACGTCGACGAGGAAGGCTATCTCGGGCTTGCCGAGGTCGGCCACGGAATTACGAATGTCGGGATAGTGATCCCGACGTCGAGAGCGGCGAAAATCTCGGGGGATCGGGAGGCTTTCTTCGCGAGCTGGATCGCGTCACGGCCGCATCTGGCGGCGCGCTTCACCGGCGCCGAGCAGGTTACACCGGTGCGGGCGACTGGTCCGTTCAGCTCCGTCGCGCGTCGCGCCTATGTACCCGGAGCGGCGCTCGTCGGCGACGCCGCGGATTTCTTCGATCCCTTCACCGGAGAGGGAGTCTACGCCGCGCTTCGCGGCGGGGAGATGCTGGCCCCGTTCGTCGCGGAAGCGATCAAGGCAAACGGAGACGAAGGGCTGCGGGCGCTCGAGGGCTACGAGGCCGCGCGACGGAAGGAATTCGGCGGCAAATGGAAGCTGGAGCGCATCGTCGGCATGGCTATCGCGTTTCCTCCGCTCATCAATCACGCCGCGCGCGCTCTCGCTGCCAGAAAGGACATGGCCGATCTGCTCGTCGGTGTTGCGGGAGATTTCGTCCCCGCCGAGGCGGTTCTGAATCCGCGTTTCCTTTTCAACCTCTTTCTTTCTCCGGCCAGCCGCAATTGAGCGTCACCGAAGACGAGTTCCGGAACGTGCTGGGAAGATTTCCATCGGGAGTGACCGTCGTCACCACCGTCGGAGCGGACGGCAGGGACTTCGGCATTACCGTCAGCGCTTTTTCTTCCGTCAGCCTCGTTCCTCCGCTGGTGCTCATCTGCATCGAGCGGACGGCGTCCGCACACGACCCGCTGACGACGGCAGAGGGCTTCGTCGTCAACATTCTCTCCGCCGATCAGGAGCAGCTCGCGCGCCGCTTCTCGATCGTCGACATCGACAGGTTCGAGGGGGTCGGCTACAGCAGGGCTCGGAGCGGTGTCGCGGTGCTCGACGACGTAGTGGCTGTGATCGAGTGCCGGCGCACCACGCTATATGATGGCGGCGATCACACCATCATCGTCGGGCGGGTGGAAGCAGCCCATGCTGAAAACAACAAGCCTCTGCTTTACTACCGCGGCGGCTACTCCCAGCTTGAGCGCTAGATGATGGGGTCTCTTCTCACTCCGCCTCGCTCCGATCGACGGGAGCTGCTCGACGCGCCCGACGTCGATCCCGAGATCGTCAAGCGATCGCTCCTGGATGTCGCCCGCTCGAACACTCTGTTCGGCGGCAGAAGCGCCGCCATCGACGAGCTCAGGGATGTTCTCAGGGAGCTCCCGAGTCGTGCGTCCCTTCTCGACGTCGGCACCGGGCTCGGGGACATCCCTCAGCGCGCGCGCGAAGTAGCCGATGAGAACGGAATCGAGCTGCACGCCTTCGGCCTCGACTCCGCCGAGGAGCTGGCGCGCACGAGCAGGCGGGCGGTGGATTTCGCGGTCTGCGGTAACGGCCTCCAGCTCCCATTCGCGAACAGGAGCATCGACATCGTGATGTGCTCACAGGTGCTGCATCACTTCTCGCGTCCGGAGGCTGTGAAGCTGCTGCGGGAAATGGATCGCGTCGCACGCGTCCGCGTGATCGTGAGCGATATCCGGCGCAGCCGGATCGCGGCGGCGGGACTCTGGCTCGCGTCGTTTCCCCTCCGATTTCATGCCGTTAGCCGGCATGACGGCGTCGTCTCCGTGATGCGGGGGTTCACTCCCGAAGAGCTGACTGATACAGTGACTGAAGCGGTGAGACGCCCGGCGAAGGTCACGCAGCGCCGGTTATTCCGAGTGACGGCGAGCTGGGCGCCAAAACATCGATGACAAACCCCGCATCGCCGACATTCGATCTGGGCGCAATGCCACTCGGCGCGCCGATGCAGACCGTGGACGAGCAGCTCGTTCGGGCTCCGGTGAAGATCATGTTCGGACTCGCGAGCCGGGTTGAACAATGGCCGGATCACCTCGCCCACTATCGTTATGTGAAGTTCCGGGAGCGGAAGCCCGATGGCGGCGGGATTGTCGAGATGGCGGCCTACCGCCCGTTCGATCCCGG
>DASTTD010000072.1:0-3101 GCA_035760325.1 Gemmatimonadaceae bacterium | reverse complement strand
CCCCGAGGCATTCGGGCTCGTCTTCAGCGGCGCTTTCAGCGGGACGGCGGCAACCGGCGGCTTTGCCGGCGCGACGATCATGCTCGCCATGCGCTACGGCGTGGCTCGCGGGCTGTTCTCTAACGAGGCTGGTCTGGGCAGCGCGCCGATGGTGCACGCAGCCGCGGAAACAGACCATCCCGTTCGCCAGGGGCTCTACGGAATCTTCGAGGTTTTCATCGACACCATTCTCATTTGCACGACGACCGGACTCGTGGTGCTGGTGAGCGGCGCGTGGCAGAGCGGAACGACGGGTGCCGCATTGTCGGCGCAGGCGTTCTCGGCGGGACTTCCCGGCACGGGGGGGGGAATCATCGTCACGAGCGGACTCGTGCTGTTCGCTTTCTCGACGCTGATCGGCTGGAGCTACTATGGCGAGACCGGCGCCGTCTACCTGCTGGGCGCGCGCGCGTCAGTACCTTATCGCGTGCTCTGGCTGGTGTTCATTTACCTGGGCGCGGTGGGATCGCTGCATTTGATCTGGGACATCGCCGACACCCTCAACGGACTGATGGCGATCCCGAACCTGGTCTCGGTGCTGATCTCGATTCCGCTGCTGAGACAATTGCACAAGGAGTTCTTCGACAAGCGTCAGGCGCTTCCGATCCGCAATTCGGGGCAGGCAAACCCATGACTGAATCTCCCCGCCCGTCGTACATGGCCGCTGCGGTTGCCGCGGCCTCCATGTTCCTCCTGTATTTCGCGACTCTCTCACCATCCACCTGGATGTGGGACACCGGCGAGTACATGGCTGCGGTCAAAGTCCTCGGCTTGCCTCACCCACCCGGAAATCCACTCTTCGTTCTGCTCGCCAATGCTTTTGCGCAGCTGCCGCTGCCCGGCAGCTATGCTCAGCACATCAACATCCTGGCCGCGCTCACCAGCGCCGCGTCCGCCGGCATCTGGTTTCTGGTGACGGAGCGCATCGTGTCCAGCTGGCTGGTGGAGAAGTGGCAACGAATTACCGTCGCCGCTCTCGGAACGTTGATTGGCGGTACGGCATTCACTGTATGGAATCAGAGCGTCGTGAATGAGAAGGTCTACACCGTCTCGCTGTTGTTTTTCGCGGTCGTTTCGTGGCTGACACTCACCTGGATGGATGACAGCCGAGGCCCGCGCGCGAATCGGAAGCTCCTGCTCATCCTTTATCTAATCGGCCTCGGGTATACCAACCACCCAGCGGGATTGCTCCCCTTGCCGGCTGTCGGACTCGCGGTCGTCGCGACCCGGTGGCGCATCCTGCTCGATTGGCGGCTGGCAGGCAAAGGCATTGCTCTGCTCGCTCTCGGTCTCACGCCGTTTTTATTCGAGCCGATTCGATCAGCGCACTTTCCGATCATCAATGAAGGCGAGACGACGGGCTGCGCCACCGAAATCGGTCTCGACTGCACGCTGAGCAAGCTCACAAAAGACAGGCTGATGTACAACATCAACCGCGAGCAGTACGGCGACAAGCTCGAGAGGTTCGCGCCCTATAGCGCCCAGGTCGCCATGTGGTGGCTGTACTTCAAGTGGCAATGGCTGCGCGATGCATACAATGAGAATGCGGCGCTGCAGTCGATGCTGGCCTTGCTGTTTCTGTCGCTGGGTCTGCTCGGGGGCTATGTCCACTGGAAGAAGAGTCGAAAGACATTCGTGTATTTCGGGCCTCTCATGTTCACGCTGACGCTCGCGCTCATCTACTACATGAATTTCAAGTACGGCTGGTCGCAGTCGCCCGAGCTTGGAGATCGCGTCGTTCGGGAAGTGCGAGACCGGGACTATTTCTACATCTGGAGCTTCAGCGCGTGGGGGATCTGGGCGGCGGCAGGTCTGGGTTACATCTGGGCTTCCCTCAGCGGGCGTTTCGCAGGGTCCACTAAATCGCGCCGGCCGTGGATATTGCCGGCGCCGATTCTGCTGATCGCATTGATCCCGCTGTTTGCGAACTACCGTGCAGTCGACCATCGAGGAGACACGTTTACTCGTGACTTCGCTGCCGACCTGCTGAATTCGGTTGAGCCGTATGGGATTCTCATCAGCGGCGGGGACAACGACACGTTTCCGCTATGGTACGCTCAGGAGGTCGAGGGCATCCGCAAAGACGTGATGGTCGTCGTCGGCATGCATCTCAACACCGACTGGTTCGTTCGTCAGATCATTCGACGTCCTCTCCGTGAGTATGAACCGGAAAATGGCCCGGCGATTTTCCGTGGGAAAACGTGGACGAAGCCGAGCGGCCCGCCGCTCAGGATAACGTTCGAGGAGGCGGATAGCATTCCGCCATATATCGAGCTGCGTGAGCCGCAGGTGTTTCGAAAGGACAACATCGTCGCGACGGTTGTTCCGGGATTCCTCGACCGCGAGCAGCTGGTGACGCTCCGCCTGATCAAGGACACTTTTCCCGAGCGGCCGATCTATTTCCCCCTCGCCAACAACGCGAGAAGACTGGGCCTCGACAAATATTTGCTGACGCAGGGTCTAGTCGAACGACTCGTGGATCACCCGCTCGTTCCAACGAGCGACACCGTCCAGGTCAGCGACCGCTTCGTCGACGTCGCCCGAACGGCCGATCTGTGGAAAGGTTATGAAGCGCCTGACACCCTGGCCCGGATGGGACATTGGGTCGATCAGGCGTCGGTAAACGTTCCACTGACTTATGTCTGGGCCGGATTACGCGCGAGGGAGGCGCTGATCAAGGCAGGCGCGCACGACACCGCTGCAACCGTGTTGAGAAAAATGATCGCTGTTGCTCAAGCCACGCGACTTCCCCCTGAATACATCGAGGCGCTCAAGTAAGGTATCCGGCGCGTTTAGCCGGGGGACGAACAAGGCGTCTTGAAATTCCTTACCTGGTCGGCGGCCCGCCAGCGCTCTTGTAGATTCGAGGTATGAAGATACCGCCGCCACGAATCGTGAGGGAGCCGCTGACGCGACCAGAACTGGTGTCCATCGCGTCAGCGCAGTTCGGCGACATGGTGAAAGCGGTAGTCGACGTCAGACGTGGGATCATGGCATTGGGAGGCGAGCTTCACTCGGATGAGGAAGCGATGTTGCTCGACGACGGATCTTCGCAGGGCGAC
>DASTTD010000071.1:0-2376 GCA_035760325.1 Gemmatimonadaceae bacterium | reverse complement strand
AGCGCCCGCTGCAGATACTGGAGAGCATCGCCGAAATTTCTGATCTTCGTGTGAAGCATTCCGAGATTGTTGAGCACCCACGACAGCGCCTCGGCGTCGCCGGTCTTTTCGAACGCCGCGAGGCTGTTGGCGTAGTACTCGGCGGCAAGCGCGAACTCGCCGCGCGTGTTGGCAAGGACGCCGCGATTCTGCTCGATCATCCCGAGCAGGCGCGCTTCGCCGCTGGATTGCGCGAGCGCCGCTGCCTTCTCGTAGAGATGCTCGGCCTCTTTCGGGTCGCCGCGGCGCTGCGCGATGATCCCAAGGCAGTTGAACGCGTGCGCCTCTCCGGCTGGGGTGCCGGCGCGCGTGGCCTGCGCCAGACTCTGGTTGTAGTTGCGGAACGCCGCCTCGGTTTCCCCACGTTCCCTGAGAAGCGTTCCCTTCCAGCGCAGCACATCGGCGAGGAAGGGATCGAGCGTATCCGGCTCGAACATCGCCAGCGCATCGTCGTACAATCCGAGCGCTTTTGCGGTCTCACCCTTCCGCTCTGACGTACGCGCCCGGTCGACCAGCTCACGGACGCGTCTCTTGTCTCTGTTCATTGCACGGCACTGACTTGCAGGCGCTTCATCGTCGCCTACTCGTCGGCTATCAGCTCAGCCTGAGGCGAGCATGTAGCGGGAGAAGTGGTTGAGCAGCCAGGTCTGAATCAGCGCCTGATCCTCGGCGTTTACCAATGTGCTGGACGTTACGATCTCGACGGCGCTCAGAAGGCCGTTGACGAGATTCGCAAAAGGGTCTTCGTCCGGGAAGTACGCGCCGAAGAGGCTGCCTGTCACCGGCTTGTCGTACACCTCAGTATTTTTCAGGCGCTGCACAACCACGACGGGCTTCGCGAACTGCAGGCCATGAGGCTGCATGTCGTAGGATACGTAGCCGCTCGCGTCCGAAATGATCGTGATCTTCGTGTTGGAGTAAAGGGCACCGACTGGAAAATGGATGCTGAAATCGGAGCCAGGTATCGACAGACTTCCGCCCCAGTAGCCGATCGTCCCGGATACGCTTCTAACCGCGTTCGTGTGGCGCGAGGACCAGCGAACCGGAGTTACCGAGATACCGTTCGGATCGATCACGCCCTCTACGGTTCCAACCAGCGGATTCAGCGTCCCGTCGATCAATCCTCCCAGGAGGGTCGCCGACTGCCCGGGCGCTGAGATTGAGGACGCTGGAGCATTCTGAGCCGTAGGACCGGTGGCCGATTCGGCGCACCCTAGACCCAGCGCGGTTGCAAGAACAATCGTTAAGCAGCGAAGAAGTCTGGAGGAGATCATTGGGGGCGCCGGGTGAGCGTTTCAGATGATGGTGACACCCGTGCTTAAGCAACCGGTATGCCTCAGGTTAACTCGTTGTCGCCAGCCAAGTTACAATTTGGGGCGACCGAAGCTCATGAATAATGGTGTAACGGAATTTTACTATCGGATCATTTTGTTACAGGGGCTCCAATTCGTTACAGCGTGGGATGACGCTGCCCTTCCGCTGGCGGGTTCGCGCCAGCTGGGGGCTGCTGGGGGCTGGAGCAGATTCGAGCATTCCCGCGTATTTATTAAGTACAGACTGGTATCAGGTCAGCGCCCCGGTCGTCGGATGTCTGGCGTGAAACCTGTACCAAACAATCAGTGTCTAATCAGCTACAACCCTCAGCCACCCAAGTCGTATGTCCATCGGAACAAACAGAGTACGGCTCGTCGTAGCCGTGGTAACGGCGTTCGTCGGCGGATTGATCGTCGCTTCAGGTCTGAACTGGACCAAGCTGGGCTTCGCCCAGAATCGGCCCGCTCCCGCCGTCGTTCAGCCGATAGCGGACGCGAGCAACGCGTTCGTTGCGATCGCGAACAACGTCACCCCTGCCGTCGTATCGATCGACGTCTTCAGCGCCGCGCGGACGACTCCGCAGCTGCGCGGCCGCGCGACTCCACCGAACGTTCCGCCCGGCATGGAAGACTTCTTCAGGAACTTCGAGCTCCCGCAGCAGTCGCGTCCGACGAGGGGCCAGGGCTCCGGCTTCATCGTCACGAAGAACGGGTACATCCTCACCAACAACCACGTCGTGACGAGCTCGGACCGTGAGACCGTCGCCGATCGCGTGACAGTTCGCATGATGGATCATCGCGTGTTCACGGCGCGAGTCGTCGGACACGATCGCACCACCGACGTAGCCGTTCTCAAGATCGAGGGCAACGACTTTCCTGTTCTTCCCCTCGGTAGCGATGCGACGACGCGGATCGGAGAGTGGGTGCTCGCCATCGGCAATCCGCTCGGCCTCGAGAACACGGTCACCGCGGGAATCATCAGCGCGAAGGGCCGCAGCCTCGGCCCCGAGCTGCTCAATCCCGA
>DASTTD010000070.1:0-21018 GCA_035760325.1 Gemmatimonadaceae bacterium | reverse complement strand
CTCGCGAGGAGCGCCTGAGCGCCGGCGCCCTCGCTGGCGAGCCCGATACCCGGGAGCGAAGCTGCGTTGGCAGCCCGCTCCCGGGCAGGGTCATGGCGTGATCACTGGCGGCGGAACGTCCACTCATGGCTCGACGTATTGCTGCTGGTCGAGCCACTGATGGTGCCGCCGTCCGCCGAGACGGTGAAACCATCGGACGGACTGATCGCCGCCGCCCACGAACCGCTCACCCGGGTCGAGAACGCGTAGTTGCCGCAGTTCTCCGCGATGCGGATCTCCGGGCCACGCGTGAGTCCGGCCATCGAGTAGGTAGATGGACTTGCGGCAGTGTCGATGACGATCTGGCCGTCACCATCCGGTATGGGAATTTCAACCGGACCCGCGGAGTAGGCGCATGGGCCGTCGAATGCGGTCGGGACGCTGCCGGACCGGATCCAGGTCATCGTGCCCCCGACGGAATCGAGGTACTTGTAGCGGGCGCCGATCGTTGCGGGGTCCTGCTGGAACGTGACCGTAGCAACGACTGTCACGTGCACCTCGTGGTCCCCAGTGTCGACGTCGAGGTGGTAGATGCCCTCGCCCACCCAGGTTTCTGCTTCCGGCTCGCTCCCGGCCGTGAGATTCACGGACACTCGATGCGAGCTGGTGCCGCCTTCGGGTAGTTGCACCGTCGCGAGCATCTCGACGCGCTGATCCGGCGCAACGTCCTTGTAAGGAATCTGCCCGCTCAACCTCCAGCCCGTGTCACCGACGCGTTCACCGGCCGACACGGTCTGCGGCGTCGATGAATAACCATCAACCGTGAACTGGATGACGGCTGCTTCCTGCTGCGATTCTGAAATCCCTTCCACCAGCACCTGGTACGGCACCAGGTCGACGACGCCATCGTTCGCCGTGCCGACGACATTGACGGTTCCGTTGTCGAGTAGTTCGCCACCGCCGGTGATGCGTTCGAGCCTGACGACCTCGCGGATGCGAAGCTCGCCACCCGTGTCGCTGTCCAATCGCAGTTCGGCCTCGATCTGCTTGGCTTCAAACGTATGCCGATTCATCGCAAGGTCGCCGAGCCCATCGAATGCGTGCTGTGCGGTCACTCCATTGGCGGACAAATCCTGGAACACCGCGAGCGCCGCGGCCTTTGCAGCGCCACTCTCGACGACGTCAGTCCAGCCGAGGAAGACACTGTTCGGTCCCAGCAAGGCATCGCGCAGTTCGGAGTTCGCGGCGGAGTACGTCTGGCAGGCGTTGAAGAAGATGAGCTTGCTGTCGAGGCCCGACGGGTACTGTGTCCTGAAATAATCGGCGCCCAGCGCGAGGAACTTGCCCTCGCTGCCGCGCACGTGGGCGGTGTTCAGGCCGAGCTCGGTCAGCTGCAACAAGTCCGCGGCATCCGAATAGATGTCGCCCGTCAGGACGGTGGCGACGCAGCGGTTCACGTCGCACACCTGCGCGCCGTGCCCCGTGAGGTGGATGACGTCGTAATGGTTCCAGCCGGCGAATTGCTGGATACCGACGGTGGCCGCCGTCTTCGTCGCGTTCTCACGATACGTCACGTTGCCGCCGTACCCGCGCGTGGCTTCAAGCCGCTGGGCGACCGGCGCACCGTCGTCGAACTCCTTGAAGAAATACTTGAACGGCGAGAGCACGAGCGCGCGTTTGTTTTCCTCGCCCTGGCCTACCACCACTTTCTGGGATGAAGTTCCGGATTTCATGGCCACCGGAGGCGCGGATTCCGGTGCCATGGATCCGGGCGGCGTCGGCTGCAGAATGAAGACATCCCGTCCGCCTTTGAGACGAAAGCGGATCGCGGCGGAGTTGCCCGCGCAGTCCGCCATATCGGGTTGTGACAGGAGGAACGCGAGCGCCGCGTCCACCGGTATGCCGCCATCGAGCATCCCGATGACTGCCTCGGCGAGTTGCTCGCCTCGCTTCAGCACATCGACCGAGACTTCGAACAAGGAGCACGGGAATTCGGCGGCGCCACACTCCAGGCTGGCGGGGTTGGACGGTTCCTCGGGCGGTGAATCCGAGACCGGGCCCGAAGGACTCGACGCCCCAGTGTCGGCGACCGCATCGGAATCGCCGCCGCAGCCTGCAAGCATTGCCATCAGCAGGAGTGCGAGACTCCCGTAGCTCGAAAATCGCATGTGCCTTCTCCGTTTAAGTGGACTACAGGCTCATGCGCAAAGGACACCCAGACTGGCTCATTCACCTCGCGAGTCGCTGGCGGAGGTCGGCAGCTTCCTTGCTCAGGCGATGATCGGCTCCGAGCGAATGAGAGAGCGCTTCGAAGGCCCGCTGCGCCGAGTTGCGGGCATTGGTCCGGTCACCCCGCGCATCCTGCGCCACCGCGAGGGCCAGCAGCGCTTCACCGACATCGGCACTCTGTGCGGGATCCCGGGCGACCGATTCAGTGATTCGCAGGGCAGCGGTGGCAAACGTCTGCGCCTGGTCCGGCTGCGCACTCCTCATATATATGCGCGAGGCCAGGGTCAGCGCAGCGGAATAGTCTGGAGTCCTGCTCTTCGCCGGGTAGCCGAACATCGTCAGCGATTTGTCGATGTGCGCCGCCGCCTCCTTGAGGCGGTCTCGTGCGAGATCGAGTTCCGCGCGCGTCCGGCTGAGATCCGCGAGGCGATCCAAATTCGTCGCTGCATTCGAGCCCCAGAGCGCTTCCACTTCGTCGAGTCGTTGTCGCGCTTGCTCAAAATTTCGCTGTCCTATCTGGGCGCGTCCCAGGTTGTAGCGTGCCTGTGCGCCCCAGAATTCGTTGCCCTGCGCACGCGTCTGCTCGAGCGCCGGGGTGAGAAGCTCTAGTGCCTCGCGCGTGCGATCAAGACGGTTCAACGTGGCGGCGTAGCGGATCGCCGGGATCGGCGTGGCGCGCTCCGCGTCGCTCGCGGACTCCAGTCGGCTCAGGGCCTCGCGTCCCGTCGCTTCGGCGAGTCGAATCTCCCCGAGGCGGTAAAGCAGCGATGCGCGATTGACGCTGAGCGTTACGCGCCCGAGCGTGCCGCCGCGGCCGTTGCGATCGAGAGCCGCGGCCGTGCTCTCGTTGATCTCGAGCGCTTCCTGGTATCGACCGGTTCGGAAGTAGATCCCGCCCAGATCGGTGAGGACGGAGTTGTACTGCAATCCGTGGATGCTGCCGGATGTTTCCAGGAGAGCGCGGGCACTCGTGAGACGTGCCGCCGCCGCATCGAGGTCGCGGTCAATCTCCGCGACTTCAGCCTGCGCCCGCAGACAATCGATTCGAGTGGCCAGGGGAGTCTCCTCGATTCTCGCGAGCGCCGAATCCGCTGCCTGCAGGTGGAGCCTGGCTTGTTCGGGACGATTCGCATCGAGCTCCGAGCGCACGATGGCGCAATTCACGGCGGCGAGTAGTTCGTCGTTTTCGACGACGCGCGCGAGGGATTCAGCTCGCGCGAGCAGTTCCGCCTGCTTGTCCGTGCTACCGAGGTCCATGAACCGTCGCGACATCTGCAGCAACATGCGGGCTTGAAATTCCGGATCGTCGCCGTATCGCTTGTCGAGCAGCTCGACGCCTCTCTCCAGAAGCTCGAGTGACGTAAGCGCCCGTCCGCCGGAGCCCACTTCTTCCAACATCAGGCTCATGAACTCGCTGGAAGCTTCGGCGCGCAGCGCCTGGAATTTTGCTTCGTCCCGCTGCACGGCGATTTCACGGGCCTGGCGCGCCATCAGCGCCCCGAATGCCAGTGTGGCGGCGAATACGCCGCCCATCAGCGCCAGTGCCAACCGGTGTCGGGCCGCGAACTTGCGCATGCGGTAGACGGCGGATGGCGGCCCGGCGGTGACGGGCTCGTTCGCCAAGTGCCTGCGAATGTCGGCCGCGAGCTCCGAAGGCGACGCGTAACGGCGATTGCGGTCCTTCTCGAGCGCCTTCAAGACTATCCAGTCGAGATCGCCAGACAGGCGCGCAGCCAGTTGACGCACGCTCATATGGCGCGCGGCGGCGGCCGCCTGCGGGAGCGGAGTGGAATCGTTCACGCGCGCGCTCGGTGCGGCGGGGTCGTGAGTCAGCAGTTCCTGCACGAGCACGGCGGGTGTTGCCGTCGAATCCGACGCCTTGAAAGGTAGAAGCCCGGTCAGCAACTCGTGCAGCACTACGCCGAGAGAATAGATGTCGGAGCGGGTGTCGACGTCGAGGGGCGAGAGTTGCGCCTGTTCGGGACTCATGTATTCCGGCGTGCCGATGAGGTGCCCGATGCGCGTGTGCGCACGACCAGGTTCGTGAAGGGCGGACATCGCTTTCGAGATGCCGAAATCGATGACCTTGGGCACGGGCTTGCCGTCGAGATCCGCCACGAGCAGATTGCTAGGCTTCAGGTCCCGGTGGATCACGCCCTTCTGATGGGCATGTTGAACGGCACTACAGATCTGCAGGAACAGCTCGAGCCGGTGGTCTATTCCGAGGCGATGGCGGTCGCAGTAGTGAGTTACCGGAATACCCGGCACGTATTCCATGGCGAAGTACGGCCTTCCTGCGGCCGTGGTACCCGCATCGATGATGTGCGCGATGCTTGGATGGCTCATCAGCGCGAGCGTCTGACGCTCGGACTCGAAACGCGCAATGACCTCGCGCGAGTCCATGCCGGGTTTGATGACCTTCAGCGCCACTCGCCGCACCACAGGTTGCGCCTGCTCGGCGAGATACACCTCGCCCATTGCACCTTCGCCGATCCGCTCCAGCAACCGGTATGGCCCGATCTGCAGGTCCAGCGGCAGCGGGGCGCGCAAAGCGTCGCGGGCCTCCGCGCGATCATGCGCGCGCAGCAGATCGTCGATGCGCGCGCGCATCGTGGCGCTCTCGCAATTCTCCGCGAGCCATGACTCACGCGCGTCTGGCGGCAGCAGGATTGCGGCTTCGAACAACTCCCTCTCGCGGCTCAGGCTCATTGCTGCCGCTCGATCTGTTCCACCAGCCAGGCACGGGCGAAAACCCAGTCGCGCTTCACGGTGGCCGGCGACAGGTCTAACGCCTGTGCCGTGTCGGCGATGCTCATTCCGGCGAAGAATCGAAGGCTGACCATCTCGGCCAGGCGAGGTTCTTCCGCAGCGAGACGGTCGAGCGCGTCGTTCACCGCCAGCACGTCCAGATCCGGTTCGGGCGCGCCGATCTCGAGGTCGGTCAGCGTGACGCGTTCCAGGCCGTCGCCGCGTTTCTCCGCCTGCTTCAGGCGTGCGTGATCGACGAGAATCCGCCGCATCGCCTGGGCCGCGGCTCCGAAGAAATGTCGCCGGTTCTGCCACGCGCTGGTCGAGGGATTCAGGCGGATGAACGCTTCGTTGACGAGTGCGGTCGGCTGCAGCGTGTGGCCATCGCGTTCACGCCGCATCCCCGAATTCGCCATGGTGCGCAGCTCGGCGTAGACGTGCTCGTAGAGCCGCTCGAGTGCCTGAGCGTCGCCGCCGCCGGCCGCCTCTAATAAACGTGTTACATCGCCATTGGCCACTATGGTCTCGTCCTCTACCGACACGCCGGGTTTGGACGTGCGTCGAGCAGTGTCGATTCTATGCATCCCCGGATGGACAGTCTCCACGAGCGGAAGTCATATCGGCGCTATCGGGTTTCTGCCTCTGCCGGGATCGCGATTGGTGCCTCTGGGGGCTGCTGTTATCTTCGGCACTGGCACAGCCCGGATCTCATGTGATGAATCAATGACGCTCATGAAGGCCATGGTAGTTGACCGGTACGGCAAGCCCAGCGACATGTGGATGGCTGATCTGCCGGTACCGGATCCGGGCGCTGGTGAAGTGCTGGTGCGCGTCCACGTCACGGCAGTCAATGATTGGGACTGGGGGTTCGTAACGGGGCGGCCGCTTGAATATCGCCCTTTGTTTGGGCTGCTGAGACCGAAGGTGTCGGTGCTGGGTGTCGATATTGCCGGCGAGGTTCACGCAGTCGGTTCGAGCGTGCAATCTTTGAAGCCAGGTGAGCGCGTTCTTGGCGATCTATCCGGTGATCGGTTTGGAGGCTTTGCCGAGTTCGTTCTTGCTAAGGAAAAATCGCTGCGACGCATGCCGGACGAGATGGACTACGACCTCGCGGCCACTTTGCCACATGCGTCCATGCTCGCCTGGCAGGCGCTGGTGGACGTAGCGCGCATCCGGGCGAAGGAGCGCGTGCTCATCAATGGAGCCGGTGGTGGCGTCGGGGCTTTTGGGGCACAGATCGCAAAGTCTTTCGGTTGCGAAGTCACGGGTGTGGACGCAGCAGAGAAGTTCCAGAGCATGCGTTCGGTGGGCTTCGATCATGTGATCGACTATCGCGAGTCGGATTTCTCTCGACGTGACGAGCGATACGACTTGATCCTGGACGCCCGGGCCACCCGCTCACCATTTGCGATCCGCCGGGCGTTGCGCGACGAGGGCCGCTACGTCGCCGTTGGTGGTCACACTACCCGGATATTGCAGATCCTGTTGGCTGCGCCATTGATAGCTAGACTGCACGGAGTGCATCTTCACATGCTGGCGCTCAAGCCCAATCACGGGCTGGAGAATATCCTGGCCCTATGGTCGACTCGTGGCCTGACCTGCCCGGTCGAGGGGCCGTATGCATTCGACGACCTGCCTCAAGCGCTCTCGCTGTTTGGTTCCGCACGGCATGCAGGCAAGGTGCTGATTCGCGTTGCACTCAGAACTTGAAGTTCACACCCGCCATCATGTTCCAGGAATAGAACTCGTTCTCCGCCAGTCGTGATTTGTCGCCGCTGAAGTAACGCAGGGGCTCATCGGTGATGTTCTGCATCTGTACGAAGACCGAGAACTGCTGCGACAACTCGTAACTTGCCTTGAAATCGAGCTGCTCGTGGGCGTCGACGTACAAGTCCTGCCCGGCACTATCGCCCAGCGCGTCCAGGTACTCGCTGCGATACGCATAACCCAGTCGCAGAGCGAGCCCATTCAGTTCATAGAACAATGCCGCGTTTCCGACGTGTTCAGATTGCAGGAAGAATGGCGCCTTGGTCTCGCGGTCGAAAACATCAGCTTCGCTATCCGTCCAGGTGTAACCCATCGACATGCCTAGTCCGCGCCATAAGCCCGGCAGGCTCGTGAACTGCTGCTGGAATCCGAGCTCCAAACCCAGGATGTTTCCCGAGTGTGCGTTCAGTGGCTGCTCGATTTCGAGCTCGGAATAAAACCGGCCTTCGAATTCAACTTCCTCGAGCGTCTGGATGCGCGTGAAAATTGGATTGTCGATGTCCTTGTAGAACACACCCGCCGACAACAGACCCGCCGGCTGCAAGTACCACTCGATCGCCACATCGAAATTGGCGGATTCGAGGGGATCGAGATCCGCATTGCCCATCTCGATGGCACCTTCGAATACGTCCTCGTCGTCTTCCTCTATCTCGAAGATGCGGAAAGGTACGTTCTGTTCGTACGAGGGTCGGCCAATCGTGTTGGTCCAGGCGGCCCGCACCAGCAGATCATCGCGCACGGCCCAGGTCATCAGCAGGTCGGGTAGCCAGTTGGTGAATTCCTTCGTGCCTTCAACCTGCGGCGGCGGATCGGTGGCATCTCCATCGACGAACACCACGTCGTAGGCATCGAAGTTCGTGTCGGTCTGCTCGACGCGCACGCCACCGACGAAGGTCGCGCTGCCGACGGTCAGCGAGGCCATGATGTAGCCCGCGGTGACGTCTTCCTTGACGCGGTAGTCGACACCATAGGATTCGGCAATCGAGTCGGCGTCGCTGACCTCGAACAATTCCTCGTTGCTGCGGAAAAACTCCTCGGCGAGGTTGAAGTTCGGGTACGGACCGAAGGTGTAGTAGTTGCGCTCACCGCGGTAGAAACCCGGGTCGCCAGCGCGGGTCACTTCGGAAAGCAGATAGTCACCGTCGAAGCCGTCGTACACGGTCATGTTCTGGTCCGAGGTGCTTTCGCGCGAATAGTACTTGGCACCGAATTTCAGGTAGCCTGAATTCGCGCTCCACTGAAAATTGCGCTTGAAGTCTAACTGGCCGATGCGCAGATCTTCCTCGATCAGCTGCGCGCCACGGGCCATCCCGCCGAACTCGAAATTGCCGGCATCCTGAAACTCGGGGCCCGCGTTCACCACCCAGAAGTAATCCGATGTGTCGTACGACATCGGGATTTCACTGTCGAGCTCGAAAGCATGTTCGATGTCGTACGGCGTGTCCTGTTCGGTCTCGCCGTACGTGCCTGACAGAGCCACATTCCATTCGCCCAGCGTGAATTCGGCGCCGAGCGTCGAGGAGAGGATCGACTGGATCTCGAAACGCTTGGTGTTGACGCGGGCGCCTTCGCCTTCCGTAAACGTGCCCGACGTCGGCGTCTGATCTTCCAGATCGCCATTGCGGTAGTCGTAGATTACTTCTGGCTGGAATTCGGTGTCCTCGTAGCGGTTGTACAGATTCCGCCAGTGCAATCGGACGTCGTCGCTCGGCCTGAATTCGAGGTTAGCGACGAATCCTTTGCGCACGCGACGGATCTGATAGTCGCGCAGCACCATCTCGCTGGGGACGAGGAAGTCGCCCTCCTCTTCCCACGGATCGCCACCTTGCACATTGTGGGAGTTGAATTCGCGGTCGGAGTAACTGGCCGAGAGAAGGATGCCAAAGCGATCGCCGAAGACGTTGCCCCACGACAAGTTTCCACCCCAGGGATTCTCTCCCCCGAGGTCATAGTGACCAAAGTCAGCCGTTGCCGAGAACAGTCGTCCGTCCGGGTCGTCGAAAACGCTGGGCGTCACGAGATTGATGGTGCCGCCGATCGCGTTGCCATCGAGATCTGGAGTCGCCGACTTGATCACTTCCAGCTTGGACAGGATATCGGCAGGCACAGTATCGAGCGCGACGCGGCGCGTATCACCCTCGGGTGATCCGATGGTCTGCCCGTCGATGGTGACGTTGCTGAGCGCGGCGTCGATGCCGCGGATCATGACGTAGCGACCTTCACCCTGATCGGTGGTGACGGACACACCGGTGATGCGCGCAAGGGCTTCGCCGGCATTTCGATCGGGTAGTTTGCCCGCATCGTCCGCAGTGACGGAATCCATGATCCGGGTGGCCGATTTCTTGTCTTGCAATGCGGTGACCTGCGACAGACGGAAGCCTGTCACAGTCACTTCCTGGATCTCGCTGCCACTGGCGAAATCCAGCGAGAAATCCTGTCGTGCCTGGCCTTCCGCCGGCACCGTCACGTCACTCGTCGACGTGCCGTAGCCCACGTATTCGACTTCGATCGAGTACGTCCCGGCCGCCACGTTGGGGACGCGGTATTCACCCGAGCGATCCGCCACCACGCTCCGGCCAAGCTGCGAAATCAGAATGCTGGCTTTGGGCAGGGGCTGCCCGGTGTTGCCATCCACCACGCGTCCGAAGAGATCACCGGACCAGGTGGGAGCGAGCGGGACGAACAGCGCGAGCGCAACGGCCGCGCGAACAAGCGGATAACGTTTGTGATTCATGTCTTGAGTATTCTTGTGAGGCGGATGCCGACGAGAAGCGAGACAGCTCGCGGCCGAGCGCGTGACTATGCGCAACGCACTTTAAGGATTTGTGACAGCGGCTTGCGGAAGGAAGCGCCGCCTGCGCGGCGCGGAATACGCTTCTTGACGCTAGCGAGATTTGCCGCTTGCCAAAGCTCGCATCACGGCTTGCCAAGACACGTATTTGAAGTTCTGGCGCGCAGCCGGCATGAGGTTGCGTCCATCCTGGACGACCAACAAGCCGCCCGGGAATTCCGGACTCAGCAGAAGACTCGTGACATCGAGTCCATCGGTTTCGGATGCGCCGTCGATGCCAAGCGTTTCGTTGGCGACGATGGAGAACTTTCCAATGAACTCGTTGTTGCCCTCGCGCCGATAGAGCGCGTAGTTGTCCTCACCCTGATTCGACGCGATGACGTAACCCGTGCCGTTTGCACCATAGTAGATCGCGACACCTTCCACGTCTGCCGAGAGGTGGCCGCGAGCGGTGCTGTCCACCTCGGTGCGAGTTTCACCGCGCTCCGGCCCTGCCGAATACTTCCAGAGGCCGACATCCTCCTCGGCGACGTAGAGATCGCCCAGCTCATCGTCGGCCGCGCAGCCTTCGGCCTGTGAACCCACGGCGATGTCGCGCACATGTTCGAGGGTAATGCGACCGCCCTTGTCGACGAGCTTCCACTGTCGAAGCCTGCCGTCGTCGCTGTCGTTTGCGAACACGTAGTAATTGCCGGACCTTCTGTTGTGGAACATGCAAAGGCCGTAAGGATCTTCGAGGCCGGTGTCGAGCGCGCCATCCGCCACCGGACTGAGACGCCGTGTTGCCGGATCCAGTTGATACAGACTGATCGCCTTCGCGGTCCGATTCGTGGCGGCCACCACGGTGACGGACTTACCCGCCAGCATGAAACCGTCGCGTAGATCGACGTTGTTCATCCGTCCATCGGGAATCGACTGCAATCGCCTGCCCTTGAGGTCGTAAACGTTGAGTCCGAGCTTCTTGTCGGTACCGATGACAACGCTTCGCAACGGATCCTTCCGGTCGACCCAGATGGCAGCATCGTCGGCGGCGTCGCCGAAGCTGTCGGCTGGCTCGGTCTCAACCGAAGGTTCGACGATGTTCGCAGGCACCCGGGCGACGGGTGCCGCGGCCGTCGCCGAAACGTCGAGGCCGAGCGCCTTGGCGATGTCGCTCCAGGCCACCAGTTTGTAATTGCCGGCGTCTTCATCAGCGATGATCAGCGCACCCTGGTCGAATTCTCCTCCGAGACTCGCCGAGAACGTGAGCCCCTCGGCGTCACCAATCTCGAAGCCGTTGCCGCCGACCTTGAACGCGCCTACGCGTTCGCCTTCCAATGCATAGACGTTGAAGGTGCCTTCTCCCACATTTACCGCGACGAGGTATGCGGCGCCAGCAGCGTTGCGGTGGACTGCGAGACCTTTGACTTCCTCCTGCAGACCTCCGTGCGGGGCGATGAGGTCAATCGCTGCGCGTGTCGAGTCCGATTCGGGCTCCGCAGCGACTCTCCAGACACCCACTTGCTCTTCGCTGAAGTAGATAGCACCGGTTGCGTCATCGGCTGCGCAATGCGTCACCCCCTTTCCCGCCGGGATTCGCCGGATCAGTTGTCCACGCACCTTCCTGCCGCTCTCGTAAAGTTCCCATTGTTCTAACAGCCCCAGATCAGTGGCGACGAATACGTACAGCTTCCCGGTGAGTCCGCTGACGTAGGTACATAAACCCGTGATTTCGTCGCCGATGCTGATGGGCGCGTCCGTGTATTCCGTGAGCCGGCGGGTTGCTCCGTCGAATCGATACACATTGAGTGCGCCGACGCGCTGATCGCTGAGGATGACGAGGTCCTCAGGCTGCGAGAATTTTAGTTGTTGGCGCACCTCGATGAACCCGGCCTCCATCGATTCAAAACGCGCCAACCGCGCGCCTCGCAGATCGTGGAGTTCGAGACCGCCTTCGCCCCCGGCCAGAAACAGAATGCTTTTGACCGGAGCCGCACTGTCCACCCATACCGCCGAGTCAGTCGCGTTTCCGCTGAATGTCGCCGTCGACGCCTGTCGGGCAGCGACCGACGCGGCTGGCGTTGCCCCTGCATCAGTGGATTGTGGTGTCAGCGGTTCACGAGCGCACGCAGCCAGGATAAAGCAAATGGCGCCGAAACAGACTTGTCGCACGCGAAGCTCCCGGAGAATCGTCAGCGGAAATTGCGACGAAGCTTAACTGGCGGGCGTCTTAGTTTCAGCGGCATTGCAAATGTGAAGGTTTGAAGACAGCGCGCGGAGAAGCTGAATCGATGTGCGAAAATTTCGGAAATGAAGTCACTAGTTCACCGAGGTCTTTTGCTGGGCATCGCAGCCAGTATCGTCGCATGTGCATCGCCCGTGCATCGTGAGACGATCGGGGCTTCTCAAGGACCAATGACTTTGCTGGCGTTCGGCGACAGCGGCTACCACTACGACCATCTCGAAGCCGCGGATTACGACGATGTCGTGACGATGGAGCAGTTCATCGAGGCGGAGCGGAAGGATTGGATCGAAGACAAGCGGCCGATCGAGGAGTTGGCGTATCCCCCGGTGTACTCGCTGCCGCGCAATGGCAGCAGCATCGCCGCCAGCGGCCTTGCGCCGGTTGCGACGGCCATGAAGAATTTTTGCCGCGAACAAGGCTGCAGTTTCGCGACCATGCTAGGCGACAACCTCTACCCGGATGGCGCCACCGCCGGTGCCGATGGGCGCGATGCGCAGAGATTCCGCGATCTATTCACCGTTCCATTCGCGCCGCTCGCGGAAGGACGCGACGATTTCCGTATCTACACCGTGCTCGGCAATCACGACTGGCACACCTCGCGCGAGGGCGCCATGGCCCAGGTGCGGTTCCTGGAAGCTTCGCCGCCCTTCTACATGCAAGGACTCTTCTATCGAGTCGTGCCGCCGGCAGCGCGCGGGCAGGTTGAGATCTTCGCCATCGACACCGAAGTGTTGCTCGCTGGAACGACGGTGTACGAGCCGGCACTCGCGGATGATGGCAGTGCACTTGCCTCGAACAGCATCGAAGCGCCGGAACAGTGGGCTGTGCCGCAAGGCGAAGCCGAGCGCAACATGGCTGCCTGGCTGGAAACCGCGCTCGCAAGTTCAAGCGCTCGATGGAAGGTTGTCATCGGCCATCATCCGCTCTGGTCCTCAGCAGGCAGCAAGTTCGAACAGGCGAAAGCGCTGCGCCGGCTGATCCTTCCTGTGTTGTGTCGACACGCCGATATCTATATAGCCGGCCACGAACATACACTCGAAGTGCACACCGACGATTGTTCGACGGCGGCGCTGGAGCAGAAAGTCGCCCCGCTACCCACAGTCGTTTCGGGCAGCGCCTCCAAGATGCGCCCCACCAACAGCGCGTTCATCCGTCATCAGTCGAAGGCCCATCCGCAACTGAGAACCTTGTGGGCAAAGGGCCTGGTCTGGGGCTTTGCACATCTCACGTTCTCGGATGACCGAGTCACCGTAAGGATGGTGGAAACCCCGGGCGACGGCTCTGGCGTGAGCCAGGTGACCTTTGAACGCTCGTTCGCGCGGCGCAGTGCCGCCGAATAGTGGCGAGCTTCGCGAGCCACAGATCAGGACTTCACTTCAGCGCGTATGAAGCCACGCGTTCAAGGACGATGAGTTCCGCCGCGGTAATCGGCACATTGAAGCCGCTCGGCCGAAAGGCCACCCACCCGCTTCCAGGCCGCGAATGAAAGGACTTCACGAAGGCACCGGCACGACCATGTTCATCGGTCGCCAGCACAGTCACATTGTCGTCGACCTTGAGCGAGGCAAAGGTCGTCTTCAGCCACGCGGGCATCCCCCAGTTCCGGCCAGCCTGCGTGGAACGACTGAAGTAGTTTCCCGTGTCCTCGAACTCGAGGAACTCGATGTCCAGCAGGCGAGCCGCCACCGTCGGATCGTAAGCAACGAACTTGCCATTCGCATCGAACGTGACTTTGTTAGGCAATCCCCACGGCCAAACTACTTTGCCGCCGGATTCAAGATAGCGGCGCATAGGCCCCCCGGCGGGATCTGTGCCGATCACCTCCGGCGGGATCTGCGCAAAGCCGAAAACCACCACACTTCGTGCTTGATCTTTGGTGCGGGCTGCGAGCCAATGCGCCAGGGCGCCCGGCGAGTCGAGACGACTGTAACCGCGATCCATCAGATGCGGTCCCAATGCCGGATCGACGATGAAGCCGCGAATATCGTCGGGAACGTCGGCTGGAAGGTAAAGCGCCTGGTGCACATTGGCTCCACCCTCGCCGAGCGCAACCAGTCGACCGTCGTCTGTGCCGAAATAAAGGGTGTCATTCTCGTGAATCAAAGACGAGTAGATATCGCTGTCCACGGCATAGCTCCATTGCAATGCACCGGTGCGTTTATCGAGATTCTGGATCTTGCCGCCTGCGCTGCCCCAATAGGCGTTGTCCCCGACGATCAGCGCCGTCGTGTAGGTATGTGATCCGGCGTCGAACTCCCATGTCTTAACGCCGGTCGCCAGATCGAGCGCATTGATCTTGTTGTTGGTAGACCAACCGACATAGACGGTGCCCGCCTCGACTGTTGTCGACATGGCCCAGGTCGAATCATAGGCAAAAGTCCACTTTGCCTCCCGCCTGGCGGTGTCGATCGCGTAGACATTCCCATCGCGGGATCCGATGACGAGCAGCCCGCTCTCGAACGATGGGCGAGTGAAAATGTCGCTGCGAATGAATCCCTTGCTCAGGTCGTAACCGACGCCGGCCGTGGCAAACTTCCAGCGCAATTTCCCATCGATTGCCGAGAGCGCATATACATGGTCGTCGCCGCTGGGCTGGTAGATAGTGTCGCCGACCACGAGCGGGGCGGCTCGGACACTATCGCCAGTCTTGAATGCCCAACGCCTGGTTCCCGTATCGAAGTCGAGGCAGTAGAGATGTCCATCGCCCGATGGAACCAGGACTTGCTTGCCGTTTACCACGGGCGGCGCTGTGAAGAAATTCCATTCGGTGGGTGTAGGAAGCGTCGGCTGCATGCGAAAAGACCAGCGCACTGAACCGTTTGTGGTATCGAGTGCGTACACGCGATCGCTGCGCCCCGCCACGATCAGCGTCGCGCCGCTGACGACTGGGGCGCCGGCTATCGGACCACCGGTCTGGAACTTCCAGCGAAGATCGCCGTCGGCCTTGTCTACTGCGTAGAGAAAGCCATCTGCACTGCCGAAATACAGAACATCTCCGACGATGATCGCGGAGCCGCGAATCGGGCCTTCCGTCTGGAAGGCCCACTTGATGCGCGGATGTGCTATCTCGGCGTTTGCGACAGACGCGGTGAAAATTGCGAGCAGGCTGAGGCAGAGGAAGGCGGCATATTTCATGGTTTCAGCTCTCTGCCTCGAGGCAGGATTGCGGGGGGCTGCGATGCGGCCCCCCGCATGTTAGGACCAGGTTCGTCGACGCTTACGGCGCGGTCACCGAGACATCGTCCACGTAGACATCGGCTCCCACCGGCGTGCCTTCGAGGAAGATGGCCACATCCACGATCGTGCAACCGGCCGGAATCGCGAGATTGCCGGCAAGCTGTGTCCACGTATTGGGCGCAACCGCCGTATTGTTCTGCAACCAGGGATAGCTGTCGCCGCTCGAGCATCCGACCTTGGATGCCAGGCGCACCGTGTCATTCGCGGCGCCGGTGTGAAACACCCACACGCTGACCGCGTACGTCGTGCCCGCTTCCACGCGGCCCGTGAGGTTGTAGACCGCGAACTGATTGGCGTTCGGCCGGTTGCTCGCGAGCAGGCTATGAGCGCCACCATGCGCCTGGGCCGTGCTGGTGGCAAGCGTCGAGCCATTCCACGAAGCCCACCCCGCGATCCCGGTCTCGAAACCGCCGTCGTTCACGAGATTGTTGTTGGGCGGCACCACGGCCACGTCATCCACGTACACGTCGATCCCGGTAGCAGTTCCCTCGAAGTAGATAGCCACATCGACGATGTCGCAGTCCGGAATGACGAGATTGGCCGAAAGCTGCGTCCAGGTGTTGGGTGCCACCGCGCCATTGTTCTGCAGCCAGGGATACGTGTTGTGGCCGGCCGGCGCTGTCGCCGCGGAGCACTCGATCTTCGCCGCGAGGCGTACGGTGTTCGCCGCCGCACCCGTGTGCAGCACCCATGCGCTGACGGCGTAGGTTGTGTTGCGTTCAACCACGCCCGTCAAACCATAGGCCGCGAAGCCACCCGTGCCGGATCGTCCCGTGGACTGCAGACTCTGCTCGCCCGTGCGTGCCTGGAGTGTGCTGGCGCTCAACGTGCCGTTGCCGCCCCAGTTGCTCCAACCGGAGATGCCCGTCTCGAAGCTGCCATCGTTGACGAGGTTCACGTCCGACTGCGGAATCGGCTTGCCGAAACGCACACTGGCGAGATTGCCGACGCCCGACGTTCCGTTGAAGCGGATATATACGTCGTGCGTTCCGGTGATGGACGCCAACGTAGCCTCCAGCGTGGCCGAACTACCCCAACCCGAGGTCGGCGGCAGATCCACGGTCACCACGGCCGGGCTGTCCACGGTGTCGAGGTGCACGGAAACGCTTCCCGGAGTGGTATTGCCCTTGGCGTAGGTCACCCAGAAGGTGTCCCAGTCGCTGCGGAATTCCACACCTTTGAAGCCTATCCAGTCGCCATCGTCCGTGTATGCAATGACGCCACCGGAGACCACACCCTGACCTTCGTCGTGGCTGATGGCCTCGAGCGTCAGGCCGTATTCGTCACCCCGCCAGCCCGGAGGTACGTACTCGGGTACCGTGCAGTTGTCGCCGCCGCCGACGTAGCAGACGAGCCAGTCGAGCCCCGGCCGCGTCGTGCCGTCGGCGCGGACCAGGTAGGCATTCGCACGCCACATGCTGCCCTGCAGGTGACCCCAGTGCGTCACGCCGGCAACCTGCGGATGTTCCCAGAAAATCGGGAACAACGTACTCATGACATTGGCATGGTCCGCATCGTTGGCCAGGTTCAGGTCGAACTCAGAGATGTAGATAGGCAGCCCGACCGCACCGAGCCGATCCAGGTTGGCCGCGAGCACTTCGGGGCTGGCACGCTCGAAGAAGTGCGCCTGTTCGCCGATGCCGTCGATGAGTTTGCGCTCATGCAGCAGGTTGATGATGTTCAGATAGTTGGTCGTGATGCCATTCTCGATGATCACGTTGAACTCGTTGAGGACCAGTTTGGACTTCGGGAAATGCTTGCGCGCGAGTTCGAAGGACTTGATCACCCAGTCGTAACCGGTCGTCCCGGCACCACCCAGCGCCTCACGATATGGCGGCGGAGCGTTGAGAGGCTCATTGAGCACTTCCACGAGTTCGAGCTCCGGATAACGCAGCGCGACCGCGGCCATCCACTCCTCGATTTCCTCGAGCTGTTCCGCGGCCGGCAGGCTCGCGATCCAGCCCGGCTGCTGCTGTCCCCACAAGAGGGTGTGGAACTTGAATGCAAGCCCGTTGCTGACGGCGGTCTGGTACGCGGTATCGAGCGCGGTCCAGTTCATCACATCGCGCGTCGCCTCGACGCTGCCCCACTTGCCCGCGTTCTCCGGCGTGATCTGGTCGAAATAGGCAAGGAGATGTTCGTAGTCTTCCGGGCCGCCCGGAGCGGTGCCGAAGAACCTGATCTGGTTCACCGTCACCGTCACCTTGTCCGGCTTGCTGGGGGCGCCGTAGTTGTCGACGACCGTGAGCTCGAATTCGAGATTCGTCTGCACATCGACATCCGGCGCGTTGAACTTCAGATTCTTAGACTTGGCGCCGCTCAACTTTACGTCAGGCCCGGCGACCTGCTGCCACTGGTATTTGACAACCTTGCCGTCTTCGTCGGTACCAGAGCCATTCAGCTTGACGACGCTGCCTTCGGTGACGGATTGGTCCGGACCGGCGTCAGCAGTCGGAAAATAGGGATACAGACAGCCGGCCAGAACGACCGGCAGCAGCATTGCTGCGATGCGGAGTTTGCAAAACATTTTGTTCCCCTTCGACGTTCTCGTGCGCGGGACTGTTTGGTCGTGCGCGCGGCTCGATTATCCCGCTCTCTCGTCCGCAGACCTTTGTACCAGAAGCCGACTGATACCCGAAACCTCTATCAAGCAGCCACGTCGACGCTCAGTGGCTCCTGCGCGCGAATAGCCAGGGAAAGGCGGTGTCATTGATCAGTTAGGCCAGGAGGTAGACCAAAGTCTGATACGCCAATGGAAACAGCGCGAGATCCGCATACGCGTCGATTACTTGGAGGTAGATGGAACGCCGATCATTTGTCCCGCTTCAGCATCCCGTTCACTTCCAGCCACAACATGAATTGCGGGAACCAACCAATGCTGGTTCTTCCCGGGTTGCCAAGACCAAAGCCATGCCCGCCGTTCTGGTAAAGATGAAATTCCACGGGGCGCCCGGCCTGCTTCCACGCCGAAATGAGTCCGTATTCGTTGTTGCCGAACAGGGGATCGTCCGCGGCTAGTGCTACGAACATTGGCGGCGCATCGGGCGGGACCTCGACTGCCGTCTGTCGGCCGTAGATAGGAGCGATAAAGGCCGGCTTGTTCTCTTTCGACTGCAGCGTGGCCGCCATGGTCGTTCCGGCGCCCGCGGAGAATCCGACCATGCCGATCCGCGTGGGGTCGACGTTCCATTCCTTGGCGCGGGCGCGAACGAGTTTGAACGCCGCGGTCGCGTCCGCAAGCGGCAGCGCCACGGGCGAGGGTGCGGCCGCAGCGGCCCCTGCCGAGGCGGGTGCTGGTGCCGTGAGCGGATTTCCTCGATCGAATTCCGCCCAGTCAGGGGTAGTCGGCATCAGCCTGTACTTCAGCACGAATGCGGCGACTCCCCTTTCGTTGAGGGCCTTGGCTACCTCCCAGCCTTCGTTGCCCATCGACAGGATCCGAAAGCCTCCGCCGGGCGCGACGATGACGGCGGCACCATTGGCCTTGGCGGGATCCGGCAGAAACGGCGTGAGCGTCGCACGGGAGACATTGCGCACGAAAGGATCGCCCCACTGCTTGTACCAACTCTCGCTCGCCGTCTGACCCTCGACGCCTCCCGTATCAAGAGGAATGGCATTCGGCTCGGCAGGCGCCTCCATCTGAGTCTTCGGTGCCTCCTGCGCGAACGTGGTCGACGTGGCGGCCAGCATCGCGGCTAACCATGCACTGGTGGCGATTGCGCGCTTGTTGAAAACTGGCATGTAGTCCCTCGCGTTTGTGAGTGGGCTCAAATCAAGTCATGCATTGGCGAGATCAAGCAGGAACGTAGGTCAGCCTGATCACATCCTCACCAATCCGATCACTAGCTACAAGGCGGAGCGGCGGCCGGGGTCCGGCGAAATATGGCTTGCCGTGACCCAGCACGACGGGGTGCAGATAGATTCGATACTCATCGATCAGGCCAAGTTCGGTGAGGCTTTGCGCCAAGTTCGGGCCAGCAATTTCGATCTCCCCGTCGCGCTCGGCCTTAAGCCTGCGGATTGCGCCCTCAAGATCATCCTCGACAAGCCTGGCGTTGGGGCCGACCGACTTCAACGAGCGCGAGACGACCCATTTCGGCTGGTTCCGCCACGCCGCCGCGAAGGCGCGTCTCTCTGCATCCCATTCAGGATGATCGTCGTCCCAATAACGCATGACCTCATACATCTGGCGGCCGTACACACTGCCCGCCTGCCGCTGCGCCTCCTCGATGAAGTGGCGGAAGAGCGTGGGGCTTGGCGCAAACGCCATGTGGTCGACGTAGCCGTCCAGGGACTGGTTCATTCCGAACACGAGCTTAGCCATGCCCACTTCCTTTCACTTCGCATCAACGGTCGTGATCCGGATTTCGTCCGCGGCGAGGAACTCGCCGTTGCGCGGTCCGCTCAATCGAATGGCCGCTATTGCCGATGCTTTCACAGTCAGCTCAAAAAACGGGATCGGATCGGCTGGCGCCTTGCGGCCGGGCACGGCGGCGACCGACGCCTTGTCAACGACCTCGCCATTCTTGTCGAAGGCCTCGAGCAATGCCGGGCACCCGGTCGAGCCCCAAAGCACGAGCGTGACGCGCGATGCGCTGATTGGAAACGTTGCCTGCACGGGAATGGCCTGTTCGGTTGCCATGGCATTCAGGATGCCTTTGCGATTCGTTGCGATGTGCGGGAAAAACATGATCCGCCCTGTCGCCTTGCTTTGGGTGAGCTCCCCGGCAAGATTGAAGACCACGCCTTTTTCAGTGTAGGTGGGCGTGGGTTTGCCGATCTCGGCCTGCTCGAAGTCGATCACGATCTCCTCCGCGCGGCCGGCGGGAACGGCGCCGACCAGTAGAGCGAGTAGCGGTATCGCGAAGCGGCGCTTCATGTCATGTCGAGGCCGCGCATCGCGCTGGTCGACGAGGCGAACTTGTCCTCGTCCAAACCCATCCGCTGGAGCATCGAAACGAAAAGATTCGGCAACGGATAATTTTGCGTCCGGTCGAAGGCGAGATGCTGGCCATGGTGAAAACCGCCGCCGGCAAACAGCGTCGGTAGATTGGTCGTCGAATGGGCGTTGGCGTCACCTAAGTTCGAGCCGTAGAGGATCATGGCGCGTTCCAGGAGGCTCTCGCCGTCCTCACTCACGGCCGCAAGATCGCTGAACAGGTTCGCGAGCAGTTTCATTTGCCATTCGTCCAGCACCTTGAGCTGCGAGAGTTTCTCCTCCGTCTTTCCGTGGTGGGAAAGGTTGTGGTAGCTGTCGGTGATGGTCTCGCCATTGATGTTGACGACAGGCGTGCCGACACTGTTCAGCATGAGCGTGATGGCGCGGGTGGAGTCGGTCTCGAACGCGAGCCGCGCAAGGTCATACATGGCTTTCACCTTGTCCATGTATTGCGCGGGACTCGTGAGCTCGACCGGCGCGGCAAAGCTCACAACCGGTTTGGGTTTACTTTCCCACTCACGCGACTCCTGGAGGCGATGCTCGAGGTCGCGGACGCTGGTGAAATACTGCTCGAGACGGCTGCGGTCGCGCGCGCCGACATTGCGTTGTAGCTCTTTCGACTGGTCTGCGACAGCGTCAAGGATGCTGCGTCCGGTGTCGAGCCGGTGAATCTGCGCGGCCACCTGCTCGGGTGTGCCTTGCAGGAAAAGCTGGTTGAAAACCTCGGACGCCCGCTCTTCAGGCGGGATGGCGACGCCGGTACCGGTCCACGAAAGACTTCGGGCCGCGCCATTGACAGCGAGCGTGAGCGAAGGGAACCGCGTGAGGGTGCCGATGCGCTCGGCAATGTATTGATCGAGCGAAATAGTATTGCGGAAAGAACTGCTTGCCGGGTGCGGTGCGGCGGTCAGGAAGCTGATGTCGGAAGGGTGCCCGCCGTCTACATTCGGATGCGAGACGCCGCTGATCACCGTGAACTGGTTGCGGTGCGCTTCCAGTAGTTTGAGATAGGGCGAAGCTACGTATTCGCGACCCGTGCCGGTCGGGAAGAACAAGTCGGGCAGCACGCCCAGGTTGTTGCAGATCCCGAGCATGCGCCGCGGC
>DASTTD010000069.1:0-6349 GCA_035760325.1 Gemmatimonadaceae bacterium | reverse complement strand
CTGTCGTCCGTAAAGCCGAGATTCGGATGCCACGCGCGAACGCGATATCTGCCCGCTGGAATGTCGGCGATGTTGAACGATCCGTTGGCCGAGGTTTTCGCCGAGTACGGGTGGTCGAGAACCGCGACCCAGGCGCGAGTCCACGGGTGCTGCTCACAGACGACCTCGATCTGCGCCGGCTCGGAAAAGACGTGGTCGAGTGGCACCACCTCCCCGGCGTCGTTGAAGGGCGCGACCGCCTGAATCGCGCCGGTACCGACATTGATGAAGCGATTGGTGTGAATCGCGCGGTCGTGCGTCACGACGTTCAGGGTACTCGTCGTGTAGATGACCTGCATCACCGGGTCCAGAGCGCAGTCATCGTTGACGATCTCGAAACGACGCTCGAGCGGGAGTCCTTTGCCGCTTCTGATGTCAGTGAGCCAGACGAGAGCTCCCCCGATCCGGGTTCCCGACCGTGCCACGCGCGACTGCAGGATCTGGGTGCCGCACACGTTCTGATCCAGCGTCGGGCGAATTATCGTGTCCGACGGAATGGCGCCGTCGAAATCAACCGTACCGGCGATGCTGCCGCCCCCCTGCACGGATACGACCCTGTAGGGCTGGCTCGGCGGAGTGATCACTGCCGGCCGGGGTGGGACACGCCCCGCCGAACGCTCGCCGTCTCGCGTGCGCGCCGAGACGGTGTCGTCACGCGAGCAAGACGCGGCGAGGAAGACAGCAGCTGAATAGCCGAGAAGTCGGCGAAGCATCAAATACGGATCGGAGTGAGAGTCGACTTGGAAGGCAAGCGATATGCCGCTCACTGCGATTGATACACCGCTTTGCCTCCGAGCCACGTAGAGACCACGCGCGTCGAAAGCAGCTCGCTGTCCGGAACGCGCATGATGTCGCGATCGAGAATTACGAAGTCGGCGTACTTGCCTGGAGTAAGGGACCCGATCACCGATTCCTGGAACCCGGCATGCGCGGGCCAGATCGTCATCGACTGAAGAGCTTCCTGGCGTGTCATCTTCTGATCGGGAAACCAGCCGCCGGGCGGTGCGCCCGACGCGTCCTGGCGCGTGACCGACGCATGAAACGTAAGGAGCGGATTCACTTCTTCCACGGGAAAATCCGTCCCGTTCGGAATGATCACCCCCGTGTTCAGGAGCGACCGCCATGCGTACGCGCCGCGGATGCGCTCCGGTCCAACACGGGCTTCGGCCCAGCGCATGTCGCTGGTCTGATGCGTTGCCTGCATCGACGGAATCACTCCGAGGCGCGCAAAGCGTGGAATGTCCTCGGGGCTGATCACCTGTGCGTGCTCCACCCTGAACCGGTGGTCGGCTCTCGGACTTCTCCGCAGAGCCGAATCGAAGGCGTCGAGCGCGATTCTGTTGCCGCGGTCGCCGATCGCGTGAACGTTGATCTGGAATCCCCGCGCGAGGCCCAGCTCCGCCATCGCGGCAATGTGCGAAGGGTGGGACACGAGCAGCCCCGAGTTGGCCGGCTCATCGGAGTACGGTGCAAGCAGTGCCGCGCCTCTCGAACCGAGCGCTCCGTCCGCGTAGAGCTTGATCGATCGTATCCAGAGCCGCCCTCCGTAAAGCCCGCTTTGTGGGCCGCGGGCGATGTAGGGATTCCGTAGCGCAGCGGCGCGATCGCCCGGATCGGAAAGCATTACATAGTTGCGGAGATTGAACTCACCGGCCTTCGCCAGCTCTTCGTATATCGCCGTCGTGGCGGCGTCCTGTCCCGCATCGTGGATTCCCGTCAGACCATATCGATTGGACTCCGCTATCGCGGCGAGAATCGCTCTTCGCTTCTCGTCTTTCGACGACGATGGTATCGCCTTGTCGACGAGCGACTCCGCGTTGTCGACGAACACGCCCGACGGCGCTCCGGACGCGTCACGGAGAATCCGCCCCCCGGCGGGATCGGGCGTGCGCGCGGTGATGCCCGCCAGCTGCATCGCTTTCGCGTTTGCGAGCACCGCGTGCCCGTCGACGCGGCTCAGGACCACGGGATTGTTCGGCGTCGCGCGCGACAGCTCCTCGTGCGTCGGAAACGCGTTCGTCGGCCAGCGGGTCTGGTCCCATCCGCGGCCGACGATCCACTCGCCCGCTCTCACGGTCTTCGCCCAGGCGGCTACACGCGAAACCACCTCCGCGTACGATGTCGCCCCTACCAGGTTCACGCGTCTCAGCGAGGTTCCGAGACCCAGCAGATGGGCGTGCGCATCGATAAGGCCGGGCACTACCGTTTTCCCTTGCAGGTCGAGGATACGGGTAGCTGCTCCCGCCAGCGCGCGTCCTTCCACATCGGAGCCGACGAAAAGGATGCGGTCCCCGCGCACTGCCAGCGCCGAGGCCACGGGGCGCGTCGCGTCGACGGTATATATGCGCCCATTGGTGAGCAGCAGATCGGCGGATTGCTGCGCCGGGATGGCGGCTGGTGCGAGCGCGAGAAGCGTTGCGTAGGTTGAGAGTCGTCTCACGAAAGGGAGTTTGACGCGTGGTGTGTCAGTACACAAGGAATTGACAGGAATGAATTTTCGATCCCGCATCGTGGGCGTGACCCTGACTGTCGCCGCCTGTCTCAATCTTCCGGCGAGGCCGCCGGGAACGGTCGAGTTCTGGGGCTTCACCGGCCCCTGGGATGCGCGCAGTCACGAGTCGGTGCGGGCGAACTCGGACAAGCTCGCTCGGGTGATCACCGGATGGATTACGCTCGACTCCATGAGCTTCCGGCCGGTGCGCCTTTACCAGGACTCGAGCGCGATCGATCCTTCGCTCGCCGGTCGCAGGATGGCGCTGATCACCACTTACGAGGGCAGCCGCTTCCATCCGGAGATCATCCGGGGACTCGGCACCAGCGCGGAGGCGGCGGCGCTCACCGCGAGCGCCATAGCGGCCTTGATCGACTCGGGAGATTACAACGGGGTCGTGATCGACTTCGAAGGAATGACGGCTCGCGACCTGGATGCCCTGCGGCGCGTCACCAGAGCTGTTTCCGACTCGGTGCGCGCGCATGGGGTAACGACGGTCGCGATCGCCGTGCCCGCCGGTGACACGACGGCCTATCCCGGAGCGCTGCTCCTCGAAGCGGCGGACATCATCATGCCGCTGCTCTACGATCAGCACTGGAGTGCATCGCCTCCGGGCCCGATCGCCGCTCCCGAATGGGTGAGACGACAGCTCGGAATGAGGGTGGCCGAGGTGGGGGCGGAACGAATCGTTGCAGCCTTGCCGCTGTACGGCTATCGCTGGCGCCGCGCTGCCGAGACCGAGGTGATCAGCTTCGAGGACGCGCGGCGGCTATCCATCATGACGAACACCGCTCTCACCAGAGATCTCGGGTCGGCGACGCTGAATGCGAGCTCACCCGAGGGCTGGGAAGTGTGGGTGAGCGACCGGGTGCTGATCGAGACGCTGGTGAGGGATGCGCGACGGCTCGGGGTAACGACGTTCGCGCTGTGGCGGCTGGGGCTCGAGGATCCCGCGGTGTGGCAGGCGATCGGGCGCTGACGTCGGGGTGGCGATGGCTACTGCAGTTCTAGACGATGAGCATCTCCCTCTGATAATCCGCGGGAGTGATCAGCAGCCCGTCATGCCCGATGAAACCATTGACCTCGCTCCGCACCCCCACCTCTCCGGCGAGATACACCCCCGGCTCGACCGAAAAGCCCACGCCAGGAATCAGCGCCCGCTCTTCCCGCGTCTCGAGATTGTCGATGTGCGGTCCTGAGCCGTGCAGATCACGTGGATCGATCGAATGGCCGGTGCGGTGCGTGAAGAACTCGCCATACCCGCGGTTCACGATCACGGCGCGCGCCGCGTCGTCGACCTCGCCGCCGCGCACCAGCTTCCCCGCCCCGACCCGCTCAGCGAGCAGGGCAAGCGCCGCGTCGCGGGCATCACGCACGGCCAGCCACACCGCGTTGTCCCGCTCGCCAGGCGATCCGAGCGAGCCCATCCAGGTCTGGTCGGCGAAAACGCCTTCTTTCTCCTTCGCCCACAGGTCGACCAGAAGTATGTCGCCTCGATTGATGGTCGCCGAGCTGTCCGCGGAAGGCTCGTAGTGGGGATTTGCCGCGTTCGGTCCGATCGCTACGATGGGACCATGATCGGTTACCAGCCCGCCGCTCTCGAAGCGATCGCGTATCCAGCTCGCCAGCGCATACTCGGTCAGCGGTGACGGACCGCCCGCGCGGCTCCCGGCCAGTCTTATCGCTTCCTGTCCGATCGTCGATACGGCGCGGGCGGCCCGCTCGTGAGACGCACGCTGCTCTTCCGTCCACACGGCATAGAACATGGAAATGAGATCGGCTGATGATTCGACGGTGGCCCCTGCGCTCCGCACCATCTCGATGACGCCGGCGGGAACGCGGTCGACATACGGCACCGCATCGCCCGGCGAGTACTCCATCGCGATCCGTTTCCCCCGGACCGTCGCCGATATGAGCGCCTCCAGGGCGCGCCAGCCGCTGTATTTCTCCTTCTTCCATTCGGCGGGCCAATCCTCCCAGGGTCCCTGCTCGATGGCATGCGTTATGGCGACCGGAATCCCGGTCCGCGGGACGTAGACGAAGATGCGGCGCGTAGTCATGCCGCGCAGCTGCAGAAGCCCGCGCGCTACCGGATTCAAGCCGTGAAAATCGTAAAGAAGCCATCCGTCGAGACGAGCGCCGGCAAGCGCCGACTGAACGTCGGGCAGCAGCTCGCGCGTTAGCACGGCTGCGCTATTTCGCGGCTTTGACGGCGCGCCATTCGGCGCGCCACTCGCAAACGTCCTCGCCGCGATCGAGGCAGTGCACGTGGTCCACCATGCCGCCGCCGTGCACCAGGAGCCGGAGCATCTCACGGACGGCCGACTCGTAATAGACACAGCCCGATCCCTTGGGCGTACCGCCCGCCGTCACCGGCTCCCTGACGGCCACCACGATCGACGCCCCGACGCGCCTCACTTCGGCCGCGAAGTATTTGGCGCCGGCCTTCCTCAGCTGCCGGAACGCGAGCGGCCTCACGACGAACCCCGGCAACAGGTGGATGATCTGCCGGGTAGACGAGGGAATCATCTTGTACATGCGCGTGGCCAGCAGCGTCCCCGCCCGCACGAAGATCTGGTTGGCATCGGCGCGCCGCGCGATGAGACGGGCGATTCCCGCCGGCTCGCTGACCGCGATCGGCTGACCGCGCTTCATCGCCTCCTTGTAGCGTGCGATCTGCGCGATGACTGTCTCGCTCAATCCGAGTCGCTTGTTGCGGTGCTCCTGAACATATTCGACTTCGACGTCGTCTCCTTCGGGAATGTCGACGCTGCGAACTGCCTCGAGGAGAGTGAGCGGAACTAGTGCATTGACGAAGCCGGGCATTTATCTCGTAGACGGAGAGGGCAAGCTAACCGCCGCCGGAATCGCCTTCAAGCGCTTCGGCTGCCAGAGCGGCTTATCACAGCAATAATCGGCGCGCTGCTTTCGGCAGCGATCGCCGTTGTCGCGTACCGAGCCCGCGCGCTGTCCCGGAGCGGCGCCATTGCCGCGACGCTCGTAGGGATTACCGCGGTGAGCGCGGGATGGCGCTGGGGGGTTCTCCTCGTCGCATTTTTTCTCTCGAGTACCGCTCTATCGATGATCGGGGCGCGGCGCAAAGCCCGGCTCGTCGATGCGATTCTGGTGAAAACCGGACCGCGGGATGCGTGGCAGGTTCTGGCCAACGGCGGGATTTTCGGGGCTGCCGCGGCGGCATCGATCGTGTCGACCTCTCCGTCATGGTCCGCCCTCGGCATCGGCGCGCTGGCGGCGTCGACCGCCGACACCTGGGCTACCGAGGTGGGAACTCTGCTGGGTGGCGAGCCGCGCTCGATCGTGTCGGGCGAGCGTGTACCCCCTGGAACCTCGGGCGGAATCTCCGTCGCCGGTTCTGCCGCGTCGCTTGCCGGTGCTGCCTTCATCGCGGTTCTGGCGCCGCTCACCGCGTGGGATGCTCCCTTTCACGCCATAGCGGCTGGCGGGGTTGCCGGCGCCCTGGTCGATTCCCTTCTCGGGGCGACCGTTCAGGAGCGCTACCGGTGCGATGCCTGCGGCGCGCCGACCGAACAGCCGGTCCACCGGTGCGGCGAGCGCGCGAGGCACGCCGGCGGAATCCGCGGACTGGACAATGACGGCGTGAACGTGCTCTGCTCGCTGGTGGGCGCCCTTGTAGCTTTAGTCATGTCGTAGGCGGCCGGCAAATGCGGAGGCGGAGCTGAGAATGGGCGGGGCGCGCGTACTACTGGTCAGCACCAACCGGGAGCGGCAACCGTATCCGGTCGTGCCCAACGGTCTGGCGTGCGTTGCTTCGGCGCTCGACGGAGTCGGCCACGAGGT
>DASTTD010000068.1:0-4248 GCA_035760325.1 Gemmatimonadaceae bacterium | reverse complement strand
TGTCATCCCCCAGCGACGCGGAAGGAAGAACGCCCAGAGACCCGGCCAGCATCGACGCCTCATCGGTGAGAATGTCGCCGAACATGTTCTCGGTCACGATGACATCGAAGCTCCGCGGATCGCGGAGCAGCTGCATCGCGCAAGCGTCCACCAGGAGATGGTCGAGCTCCACGTCCGGAAATTCGTCGCGGAGCACGCGGGTCACCGTCGAGCGCCATAGCCGCGAGGTCTCGAGCACGTTGGCCTTATCGACCGATGTGAGCTTGCGCCGGCGCGATCGAGCGAGATGCGCGGCAACCCGGGTGACACGCTCGATCTCGAGCGTCGTATAGACGCACTCGTCGACCGCGCGCTCGCCACCGTCCACGCTCTCCCGCCGTTTTTCGCCGAAGTAGATCCCGCCCGTCAGCTCACGCACGACGATGAAGTCCACTCCCTCCAATCGCTCGGCGCGAAGCGGCGATGCCGCGGCCAGCGATGGATGCACGTTCACGGGCCGGAGATTGGCGTAGACCTGCAGCTCGCGCCGCAGCGCCAGCAGTCCCTGCTCCGGGCGCTGGCGTGCCGCCGGATCGTCCCAGCGGGGGCCACCGACGGCGCCGAGCAGAACGGCGTCGGCCTCGCGACAAAGCTTCAGAGTTTCGGGGGGTAGCGGCGTCCCGCGCACATCGATCGCGCAGCCTCCGATCAGCGCCTCACGGAGCTCGATGACGTGATCCCATCGATCGGCGACCGCACGGATGACCCGCGCGCCCTCAGCAACGACTTCAGGTCCGATTCCGTCGCCCGGAAGAAGCGCGACACTCAGCGCGTGCACACGGGGCTGGAATGCGTCGACTCGTAAGCGGCGATCGCGGAGTCCTGTCCGAGAAGAAAACCGAGCTCGTCGACGCCGTTCAACAGACAGTGCCTCGCGAAGGGATCGATCGGAAAACGATGCGGCGTACCATCAGGCAGTATGGCGGCCTGCGCCTCGAGATCGATCGTCACCGGCGCGCGCGGTGATTCGCTCAGCTGTTCCAGCAGCGCGCGGTGCGCCGACGCCGGAAGAGTGACGGGAAGCAGGCCGGTCTTAAGCGCATTGTTGCGGAAGATGTCCGCGAAGCCGGTGCTTATCACCGCGCGAAAGCCGAAATCGAGCAGCGCCCACGGCGCGTGCTCGCGGGATGAGCCGCAGCCGAAGTTGTGCCCGGCGACGAGAATCGCCGCACCGCCCGCGTCGGGCGCGTTGAGCGGAAAGTCAGGACGGGTCCGCCCCTGTCCGTCCAGGCGCCAGTCGGCGAAGAGATATGCTCCCAGCCCGTGACGCTCGACCGTTTTGAGAAACCGGGCCGGAATGATCTGGTCGGTGTCGACGTTGGCGGCGTTGAGCACCACGCACGACGAGGTGAGAGACGTAAGTGGCTTCATGGAATCGCCGTCACGAGAGAGCGCGAATATCAGCGATGGCGCCGGTCACTGCCGTTGCGGCCGCCGTGAGCGGACTCGCGAGGAACGTTCGACCGCCTTTGCCCTGTCGCCCCTCGAAGTTGCGATTGCTGGTGCTGACCGCGCTTTGCCCCGGCTGGAGCTGATCGCCATTCATGGCGATGCACATCGAGCAGCCTGCTTCACGCCATTCCGCGCCCGCTTCCATGAACACACGATCGAGTCCTTCCGCTTCGGCTTCGCTCTTCACGTTGCGCGATCCCGGGACCACCAGCATGCGGACACCGGGCGCCACATGCCTGCCGCGCATCACCGCCGCCGCCTGGCGCAGATCGGAGATGCGCGAGTTGGTGCAGCTCCCGACGAACACGACGTCGACGGCGCGTCCGAGCAGGGGCTGTCCCGGCTCCAGCGCCATATAGCGGAGCGCCTTGTCCAGATCGGTGCGCTCGGCCCCACTCCCGGCGGCGGCCGGGTCCGGTACTCGTCCATCGATTGGAATCGCCATCGACGGGTTGGTGCCGAAGGTGATCATCGGAGCGAGGCTCGTCGCGTCGAGATGCACGGAGCGGTCGTATTGAGCCTCGTCATCGCTCACGAGCTGAGACCAACGTGCGACCGCCGCGGCCCAGGCGGCCCCCGCCGGCGCGAATGGACGGCCGGCGATATAGTCGATGGTCGTGTCGTCGGGAGCGATGAGACCGGCGCGCGCTCCAGCTTCGATGGACATGTTGCAGATGGTCATTCGCTCCTCCATGCCGAGTGAGCGAATTGCCGAGCCGGTGTACTCGAGCACGCTGCCGGTGGCGCCGCCGATTCCGATTTTCGCGATGATGGCGAGGATGATGTCCTTCGCCGTCACCCCCGGCGGAAGCACGCCATCGATGCGTATCTCCATGTTGCGCGGCTTGCGCTGCAAAAGTGTCTGTGTCGCGAGGACATAACCCACTTCCGATGTGCCGATGCCGAATGCCAGCGCGCCGAAGGCGCCGTGGGTGCTGGTGTGGCTGTCGCCGCAGACGATAGTCATGCCGGGCTGGGTGAGGCCCTGCTCGGGACCGATGACGTGGACGATTCCCTGCCGGCTGTCGTCCAGACCGAACAGCTGGATGCCGAATTCCTCGCAGTTCGTCTCGAGCTGCTCGAGCTGCGCGGCCGCCTGGGTGTCGAGCACCTGCAGGCGCCCCGCCGCGCGTGGAGTGGTGGGAGTGGAGTGATCCATCGTCGCGAGCGTAAGCTCCGGCCGGCGCACCCGCGCGCCGCGGCTCCGCAGCTCGGCGAACGCCTGGGGTGATGTCACTTCGTGCACGAGGTGCAAATCGACGTACAGCACCGCCGGATTGCTCTCTGTCTCGGGGCGAACCAGGTGGTCGTCCCAGATTTTTTCAAACAGTGTTCGTGCGGAATTCATCGGTGCTGCTGACAGGATGCGTTGCGGGAGGTGAACGATGCGGCAACGCGAAGTATTGGCGAGGCGGGCGGGATTTGGCAACTCCGATTCGACATGATGACATATGCGGTCCTTTGTTTTTCCTTCGAGATCCGTCGAGTCGCTAGAGGGAGACGTCGCCTCCAGGATCCTTGCGCTTCAGTTTCTCGAGCCGCTTACTCAACTCCGCCAGCCGGCGTTTTTCCTCGGCGCGATCGCGTACCGCCTTGCTCCAGACCGGTACCGAGCGATTCCCGAGGGGAACACGCAATACCGATCCCTCCAGACGGGAGCGAGCCGGCAACCTTGCCGCGACGAGTTCGGTCGTGTTTCCGTCGTCATCGACGAGTACGACCATCTTCCCCTCGCGCCTGTCCACTACGAACACCCTGGAGGGCTTCTTTGTCATCTTTGCCAAACTCCGCGCTTATTCGAGGTGTGCACAGTATAGCTGCCGTCCTTCCGTGCTTTGACCTCGATCTCACCCATCTGATCGGTGCGATAAACCGTGGAATTTGCCGCGGCCCATAGTCGGAGAGCCTGCGGCGACGGATGTCCGTACCGGTTGCGCGATCCGACCGGGACGAGAACGATCTCAGGCGCGGTCGCCTCGACCCATTGTGCCGTCACCCCGTTTCGAGCGCCGTGATGTGCCGCCTTTACCAGAGTAACCGGCGGAATACTATCCTCGCGGAGCCAGTGAGCGAGCTCACGTTGTTCAGAATCGCCCGTGTAGAGAGCTCGAAAGCGGTCGTATTCAATGAGCAATCCCACTGAATTGTTGTTCTGAGTGCGGTGAGTCCTGGGTGGCGGAAGCACGCGAATTCTCACGGATCCGAGAGTTATCGTTCGATCGATTGCCGCGAGATATTGTAAACCAGGCTCTCTTTCCGCGGCCGCAATCGTACGGGCATACGTGGCCGTGGTATGTGTGACGCCATTGTCCATGTACGCGCGCACCGTGACCGCCTGAAACACCGAAGGCATCCCGCCGATGTGATCCGCGTGCGCGTGCGACGCCACCACCAGATCGAGCGTATCTATTCCTTCATTTCGCAGAATGCCGGCAACCAGATACGCATCGGGCCCGGCATCTATGAGGATCCGCTTTCCCTCAGGGGTGGTAATCAAGGCAGCGTCGCCCTGGCCGACATCGAGCTGCCGAAGGCTGAGCTCTTCCTGCCGCGGTGTGTGAGGAGCCGGTGTGGGGCTCTGCGAATCCGCGGGTTGGGCAAGTACCAGCGATGCCAGGATGACCAACCACTTCATCAACGTTCTCTCCCGCCTCTGACTACCCGTCCTGAGTTGACCGTTATTGAGTTATCCGTTGTTGCGTTTGCGTTTGCCGTAACGCAACAACGGACAACGCAACAACAGTCAACTCAAAACTC
>DASTTD010000067.1:0-7286 GCA_035760325.1 Gemmatimonadaceae bacterium | reverse complement strand
AGCGACCCCTACGGCGCGGGGTGGATGATCAAGGTGAGGCCGGACGATCCATCAGAAGTCGACAGGCTCATGAAGTCGGACGCGTACGGGAAGCAGATCGGTCAGTAGCGCCCGCATGCCGGTCGCTACCAGAGCAGCTGTGGCGACCGGTAGTAGTTGATTCCCAGCAGATGCCATCTCGGCACGTGAGTCGAAATTCGCGCGCGGAAATCCTCCCAGCGGCGTATGCCCTGCGGACTCCATCCGACTTCCGCAATCGCGGGAAGACGCGGGACCGCCAGGAATTGCACGGCGGTGATGTTCCGGAGCGTCTCGCTCCACATCGGGGCCTCGACGCCGAGAATGTCGGTCTCGCCGACACCGACCATGTACGTGGCAGGATCCCAGTCGTACGCGTCACGCACTTCGATCAGGGCGGCCCAGCTCAATCCGAGCTCCGTGGCGGATGTGTACTTCATGTCGATGTACACCTTTTTCGCCGGCGAGAGAATCAGCTTGGAGCCGTACTTGAGGGCGGCGGTAGCTGAATCACTCTTCCATTGCTGCGCTACGGTCGTCGGCGCCAGCCTCGCCTTGGTTATCTCCTCCCATCCGATCATCCGCTTGCCGTACTTGTGGACGATGGTCTGTACGCGCTCCACGAAGTGCGCGTACTGCTCGTGCGTGAGCACTTCGACCTCGTCCCCGCCCATATGGAAGTACGGGCCGGGAGTTATCGCGGATATCTCCCTGACGATGTCGTCGATCAGAGCGTAAGTGCCTTCTTTTTCGACGCAGAACGTGCTCCACCCGACCTCGGTGCCCGTGTAAGGAGCGGGGGGTCGCCGGCCGCAGCTCAGGTCAGGGTACGCGATGAGCGCCGCGTTGGTGTGGCCCGGCATGTCGATCTCCGGCACGATCGTGATGTACCGCTCCTGGGCGTAGCGGACGATGTCCTGATACTCCGCCTGCGTGTAAAATCCGCCGGGACCGCCGCCCACCTGCGTGCTTCCGCCGACACTCGTCAGCAGTGGTCTCGACTTGATCTCGATGCGCCAGCCCTGATCGTCGGACAGGTGCAGGTGCAGCACATTGAGCTTGTACAGTGTGAGGAGATCGATGTACTGCTTGACGTCGCTCACGGGAAAGAAATGGCGCGACACGTCGAGCATCGCTCCGCGCCAGGCGAACCTCGGTCGATCGACGATCGTTACGGTCGAGATCGGCCAGACGCTGCGCGTTGCTCCCATCTCCGACTCGACCTCGGGCGGGAGCAGCTGCCTTATGGTTTGTGTGCCGCGAAAGAGACCGGCCGGCGTATTCGCCGTGAGACGAATGCCGGTGGACGTAACCGTGAGCTCGTATCCTTCCTCTCCCAGTGTCGGCCGCTGGGGAGCGATGCCCAACCGAATGGTCGAGGCCACCGTGTCTGCCGGCCCCGACACTACCGGGATCGCGAATCCGGTCGACGGGCGCAGGATCGCCGCCAGTGATTCACCGATGGCTCGGACTTCCGCATTGTCGTCGACTGCGATGACCGTCGTTCTCGCGATCTCGAAAGGCGTGCCCGTGCCGTTGACGAGAGAGGCGGGCGCGGGAACGACGCGCGGCGCGACGATGACAGGCGCTGGTGTGGTGACAGGCGCTGGAGTAGCAACGGTAACAGGCGCTGTCTGGCATGCGGTACCGAGCGTCGCGCCGGACAGAGCCACGGCCACCGTCCCGCCCCGCAAAAATCTCTTCAGCTGCATCTCAGCCCTCTCGAGGATACGTCACCGCGCAAAATATGCGGGAATGTCTTCTTCATACACAAATCGACGTTTTCAGCGCACGGGAACGCAGATCCAAAACCTGCCGATCGGCGGGAGTAGAAAGAGTTCCTAATCCGTTGCCGCCCGCGCTTCGGCGTACGAATCGGTTGGTGGACAGGAGCACACGAGATTTCTGTCGCCGTAAGCGCTTTCAACCCGCGCTACGGCCGGCCAGAACTTCGATTCCCTGCTCCACGGCGCCGGGAATGCCGCGCGCTCTCTGCTGTAGAGATGCGTCCAGACCGTCGATGTCACGCGGCCCAGCGGATGCGGCGCGTGCTTCAGCACGTTGTCGGCGCGATCCGCCTCCCCCGTCTCGATCTCTCTGATCTCCTCCCGAATCGAGATCATCGCGTCACAGAACCGGTCGAGCTCTTCCTTCGGCTCGCTCTCGGTCGGCTCGATCATGAGAGTGCCCGGAACGGGAAACGACACCGTCGGAGCGTGAAAGCCGTAATCCATCAGCCGTTTGGCGATGTCTTCGACCTCGACGCCGCTGGACTGTTTCACTACACGCGTATCGACGATGCATTCATGCGCCACCATCCCGTGCGACCCTTTGTACAGCACCGGGAAATGCGGCTCCAGTCGCTTCGCGATGTAGTTCGCGTTGAGGATCGCGATTCTCGTCGCGTACTCCAGTCCCTCGCTTCCCATCAGCCTGATATAAGCGTGGGAAATCGGGAGAATGCTCGCGCTTCCCCATGGAGCGCCCGAGACCGGGCCAACCGCCTCCCTGTTCTGCTGGCGGATGACCGGATGTCCGGGCAGGAACGGAACCAGGTGCTCCGCCACTCCAATCGGGCCCATACCCGGTCCGCCCCCGCCGTGCGGAATGCAGAAGGTCTTGTGAAGGTTCAAGTGACAGACATCAGCGCCGATGTCGCCGGGCCGGCAAAGACCGACCATGGCGTTCATGTTCGCGCCATCCATGTAGACCTGACCGCCATTACGATGAACGATCTCGCAGATCTCGGCGATCGATTCCTCGAATACACCGTGCGTCGAGGGATACGTAACCATCAGCGCCGCCAGATCGCGTGTGTGCGCCTCGGCCTTGGCCCGGAGGTCGTCGACCTGAATGTTTCCGCGCTCGTCGGTCTTGATGACGACAACCTTCATTCCCGCCATCACCGCGCTCGCCGGGTTCGTGCCGTGCGCGGATTGCGGGATGAGGCAGACCTTGCGGTGCGGCTCGTTGCGCGAAGCGTGGTAGGCGTCGATCGCGAGCAGACCAGCGTATTCGCCCTGTGATCCGGCGTTCGGCTGCAGCGAGACTGCGGCAAAGCCCGTGATCTCGGCGAGCGCGGCCTCGAGCTCCTCGAAAAGCTGCTGGTAACCCTGAGTCTGTTCCACCGGCGCGAACGGATGGATCTTCGCGAAGCCGGGCCACGTTATCGGCATCATCTCCGCCGTGGCGTTCAGCTTCATCGTGCAGGAGCCGAGCGGGATCATGGAATGAACCAGCGACAGATCGCGGGACTGCAGCCGGTTCATGTAGCGGAGCATCTCGGTCTCGGCGTGGTGCGTATTGAAAACCGGATGCGTCATGAACGGAGTGGTACGCTTGAAGCGCTCGTCGTACCTGGAGTCTACCGTCGAGAGGACCTCGTCGAGACTGAAGTCGAGGCTCTTGCCGCCGTTGAAGGACAGCAGGATGTCGGATAGATCCGCTTCCGTCGCGGTTTCATCCAGCGCGACGACGATATCTCCTCCCGCCAGCTGCCTGAGGTTGATGCGGCGCCGGCGCGCTTCCTCGACGATCGCGGCTGGTTTCCTTTTTCCGATCCGCACACGGAGAGTGTCGAAGTAATCGTCGTGCGCGATCGAGAAGCCGAGACGTCGCACTCCCTCCGCGAGCGCGCTGGTGAGGCCGTGCACGCGGCGCGCGATGCGCGTAAGTCCGCCGGGCCCATGGTAGACGGCGTACATGCTGGCGACGACGGCGAGAAGAACCTGGGCGGTGCAGACGTTGCTCGTCGCCTTTTCGCGCCGGATGTGCTGCTCGCGCGTCTGGAGCGCCATGCGCAGGGCCGGTTTGCCGTCGGCGTCGCGCGAGACCCCGATGATGCGCCCGGGGATCTGCCGCTTGTACTCGTCTCTAGTGGCGAAGAACGCGGCGTGAGGCCCGCCGTAGCCGAGGGGAACGCCAAAACGCTGGGTATTGCCGACGACGATGTCCGCGCCCCATTCGCCGGGAGGCGTCAACAGCACGAGGCTCAGGAGATCGGCGGCAACCGTTACGAGCGCGTCGGCCGCGTGCGCGCGCTCGCAGAGTCCCGTGTAATCGACGACGGCGCCTTCGGTTGTCGGGTACTGAACCAGTACACCGAACACCTCCGGCCCGATCTCGAAGTCGAGGTGGCTCGCGACGCGGACGGTGATTCCGCGCACTCCTGCTCGCGTCCGCACGACCTCGATGGTCTGCGGGTGGCACTCGGCAGCGACGAGGAAAACTTCCTTCCCGTTCCTTCCCTTCACGGCGTAGCTCATGGTCATTGCTTCAGCCGCGGCGGTCGATTCGTCGAGCAGGGATGCGTTGGCGATCTCCACTCCGGTCAGATCGATCACCACTGTCTGAAAATTCAGGAGAGCCTCGAGGCGGCCCTGCGCGATCTCGGCCTGATAGGGCGTGTATGCGGTGTACCAGCCGGGATTCTCGATGATGTTTCGCTGGATGACCGGCGGCGTGACGCAGTCGGAGTAGCCCATGCCGACGAACGACCGGAAAACCTGGTTCCTGGCAGCGATGGCTCGGAAATGCGCGAGCACTTCCGGCTCCGTCATGCCTTTTGGAAGTTCGAGGCGGCGGCGAAAACGAATGCGGTCCGGAATGGTTCGATCGATGAGCTCGTCGAGTGAAGCACAGCCGATGGTGCCGAGCATTGATGCGACGTCTCTGGAATCCGGACCGACGTGCCTGTGTACGAAGGAATCAGCGGGCGCCAGCGCGTCCGCGATGTGCTTGATTGTGGTGCTCATAGGAGTGACAATTTAACACCATGCAGCCCCGCCCAAGTCTCAGTCGCTGGCGCTTGCTGCTCGCAGCGCCGCGCTCGGGCGCCGAAAACATGGCGCGAGACACGGCTTTGCTTGCGCGCGCCGCGCGCACCGGCGAAACCGTGTTCAGCATTTACTCCTGGTCTGCGCCCACGCTTTCATTCGGGCGGCACCAGCCGGCGGTGGCGCACTATGATCCCGAGCGAATCCGCGCCGCCTCGGTGGACGTCGTGCGGCGGCCGACGGGTGGGCGCGCAATCCTCCATCATCGTGAAGTGACCTACAGCGTGACCGCTCCCATCAATTCCGAGCGGCTTCGGACAACCTACAGCCGAATCAATCGCATCCTCGTCGACGGTCTGTCGCGGCTTGGTGTCGCCGCGAGCATTGCGACCCCCGCGGAACGGGCGGCCGTACCAAGCGCGCGACCGTGCTTCGAGCAGCCCGGCGAGGGCGAGGTCGTGGCGCAGGGAAGGAAGCTGATCGGCAGCGCGCAGTGGCGCGACGGAGGTGGCGTGTTGCAACATGGCTCGATCCTCGTCGAGGATGATCAGTCTTCGCTGCCGGCGTTCTCGGTGATGGGCGATGGAGTGCCTGAAGCCATTCCCCAGCCCGCTACTTTGAGCGATCTCCTTGCACGTACGCCGACGACCGGCGAGCTGGCCGCAGCGATGTTCGAAGCCGTGAAGTCACTGGAGGACGCGCAGCCGGTGAGAATCGAGGAGGAAGAGATCCGGGAGGAGACGTTGCGGCACGTGGCACAATTCGAGGATGAAGGGTGGACATGGCGTCGCTGAAATTTGCGGGTATCCTCGTTCTGGTCGCGTGCGCGGGCAGCGAAGGTCCTCCGCCGAAACCGAGCGGCGGCACTCTCGTCATCTCCACCGCCGGCGATCCGGATATTCTGATTCCGGGACTGACGGCAAGTATCCAGGGAACGCAGATCACCGATCTCGTCCACGACAGGCTCGCCGACATCGGGGACTCGCTCAACATCATCGGCGACCGTGGATTCACGCCGCGGCTCTCTGATAAATGGACCTGGGCGCCGGACTCGCTCAGCATTGCGTTTCACATTGACGAGCGCGCGCGGTGGCACGACGGGCGCCCCGTCCGCGCCGATGATGTCCGTTTCACCTTCACCAGCAGCAGGGACACGACGCTGGCTTCGGGTGTCGGGGCATTGCTGGCGAACATCGACTCGGTCACGACTCCCGATTCAGGCACGGCGGTTTTCTGGTTCAGATCGCGGGCGCCGCAGCAGTTCTACGACGCGGTCTATCTCATGCCGATCATGCCCGCGCACATCTGGCGGGACATTCCGCCCGCCGAGTGGCGCGCGTCACCGAGGGCGCGCGCGCCGATGGGGTCGGGTCAGTTCCGGTTCGGCCGCTGGACGCCACGAGGGTCGGTCGAGCTGGTCGCCGACACGTTGAATTACCACGGAGCACCGAAGCTCTCGCGTGTGATCTGGAGCCTCGCGCCCGACTTTAACGGCGCCGTCACTCGCTTTCTGGCCGGGGAGGCCGATTTCTTCGAGGCGCTGAGGCCGGAGGACGTCACACAGCTGGCGAAGCAGCCGCACATGCGCATCGCCCACACGAAAGGGCTGATCTATTCATTCGCCCAGTTCAACCTTCGCGATCCGGCCAGCCGCGCGCGCCCTCACCCGCTTTTCGGCGATCGTGAGCTGCGCCGCGCTCTGACCATGGCCGTCGACCGCGACGCCGTCGTGCGGAGCATTTTCGACAGCCTCGCGCTCCCGGCGCTGGGTCCCACCGTGAGAATGTATCCAACCACCGATCCCAATCTTCCCCAGATTCCCTTCGACCTCGAGCGGGCGCGCCTGCTCCTGGATTCACTGGGCTGGCGGGACGCGAACGGCGACGGATTCCGCGAGCGCAATGGAAAGCCGCTCCGGTTCTCGCTCGCGGTTCCCGGCTCCAGCGCGCAGCGCGTACGCCTGGCGGTGCTGATTCAGGAGCAGCTGCGCCAGGCCGGGGTCAAAGTGGATGTCGATCAGCTCGACTTCCCGGTGCTGATCGACCGCCTGCGCAGGCGAGCCTTCGACATGACCATCGGAAGCTGGCAGACACAGGCGAGTCCGGGCAGCGTTCGTCAGTCGTGGGGCACGCAGGGCTCGCGGGCACGCAATGGCCTGAACTATGGCTCGTACGAGAGCCCCGTTTTCGACGCATACATCGACAGCGCGCTGGCGGCAACGGACATTCCACAGCGCCGCGCGCTGTTCACCAGGGCCTACGAAACGATCGTGCAGGACGCCCCGGCGATATGGCTGGCCGAGCCGATTCCAACGCTCGGCTACCACTCGCGCCTTCAGCTCGCTCCGATGCGTCCCGATGCGTGGTGGGCCCATATCGCCGAGTGGTGGATACCCGCCGACAAGAGAATCCCGCGCGACAACATCCCGCGAGGCGCGCCTTCCTCCGCCGACACGGCGGGGCGGACGACCCCGTAGCGGGTGCTCCGCTACGC
>DASTTD010000066.1:0-2579 GCA_035760325.1 Gemmatimonadaceae bacterium | reverse complement strand
TAAAGAATCACGTCGACAATGTCGGCCCTGTTTCCACGATGGCGTCGGTCGCGTTTAGCCCCAAGGCGGGCTAGCGGGGCAAAGCCAGCACCCGACATATTCGCGTCGTGGAAGCAGCCATCAGCCTACAGCCAGAAGCTGTCTCGACGAGACCCAATACGTCGAGGTTTCGCTATCACGGCACTGGCGGATCGTTCTTCGGCCTCATCCTCGGCAACGCTCTCCTCACGATCGTCACTCTTGGAATTTACTCCTTCTGGGCGAAAACCAGGGTGCGGCGGTTTCATTACAGCCACACCGATCTCTTTGGCGAGCGGTTCGCGTACCACGGCACTGGCGGAGAGCTCTTCTCGGGATACCTGAAGGCGGTGCTGCTGTTGATCGTGCTCGCGATCGCGCTCGTTGTCGTGAGTTCTCTTGTGGTGGGGCCGTCGCCGTCATCCGGGTCGCTGATGGAGATCGGAGTCGTCCTCGTGTTCTACATCCTCATCTTTCTGCTCATGGCTGTCGCGGTAAACGGGGCGAGGCGTTATCGCCTCAGCAGAAGCTCATGGCGAGGCATTCGCTTCTCCTTTCATGGAGATAAAGGGGACTTTGTCGCGTTGATGCTGCGGGGAACGTTACTCACTATCGTCACGCTGGGATTTTACCTCCCGTATTTCCAGAATCAGCGGCGAGCGTTTTTCGTCAACAACGCACGCTTTGGCTCCGAGCCTTTCACTTATCAGGCTGACGCCCGCGAATTGTTCAGGGAGTACGTCAAGGCAGTCCTGCTCACCGTTCCGACGCTAGCCCTGTACTGGATTTGGTATTCCGCATTCAAGGCGCGGTTCTTCTGGATGCACACTGCGATTGGCACCGCGCGTTTCCGCTCAACGGTGTCAGGCGGAGAGTTATTCTCGCTCAGCCTTACCAACGTGCTGCTAGTGATCTTCACCCTCGGCCTGGGCGCTCCCTGGGCAATTACGAGAACGCATGCTTTCTGGTGCGACAAGGTCTCCCTGCGCGGCGATGTCGACTGGGCATCGATCCAGCAGCGTGCACATGACGCGGACGCGACAGCGGAAGGGATGTCGGATGCGTTCGACGTCGATGTGGGAATCGGGATGTAGGAGGGTGGCGTGACGTCCGGCCGTCCTGAGTGGACAGGCTTCTACTACGACGGTCTCACCGCGCGGCGAGAGCCTGTCAGATTGACGATCGAGGCCGAGTCGCTGCAGCTTCACCGCCCCGACGGAACGACGCTACTCTGGCCGGTCAGGGAACTGCGTCAAACGCAGGGGCGCTTCCCCGGTGAACGTCTCCGCATCGAGTTCGGTCGCGAGCCCGTCGAAGCTGTCGTCGTCGATCAACCCGGTTTGGCCGAAGCGATTCGGGTCGCGTCGCCAGGTGCCAGCCGGACGTTACGCGGCCACAGCAACACCGCTTACGCTGTGGCCGGAAGCCTCCTCGGTCTGATCGTCATCGCTGCATCGTACGTGTGGGGTGCTCCGGTGATGGCAGACCGGCTTGCGTCCAGGGTGCCCGTGGCCTGGGAGACGAATCTCGGACGGAGCGCGGTCGCACGACTCGCTCCGCCCGACCGCGTATGCCGCGACCCCGAGTCAGTCGCGGCGCTGCGCGCGATACTCGACCGGCTGACAGCCGCCGCTCCAAGGTCGCCTTACGCATTCAGATTGAGCGTCGTGCGAGATACCTCTGTGAATGCATTCGCTGCCCCGGGCGGTTTCATCGTCGTGACGAGTGGACTCCTGAGCGCGGCGCGCACACCCGACGAATTGGCTGGGGTACTGGCGCACGAGATACAGCACGTGACACGTCGTCATTCCACCCGTGCAATCATTCGCGAGATGCCACTCCGCCTTTCGCTTTCCGCAGTGTTCGGCGGCAGCGGATTCGAGTCTGCCGCCGGCCTGGTGGGCTCACTGGGTGCGCTACGGTACTACCGAGCGGACGAAGTTGAAGCTGATGTCGAAGGGATGCGGCTGTTGCGGGCCGCGGATGTGGACCCAGCTGGAATGGTGGCGTTCATGCGCACTATGCAAACCCGATACAAGGATACCCCGAGTCTGGTGAGCTACTTTTCCAGTCATCCGCGAACAGCTGATCGTGTCGCTGTCCTCGAATCGCTGGCCGAGGGGGCCAGGTACAACACGAGGCCGCTTCTGGACGCTGCTTCCTGGCAGCGGGTGGTTGAAATTTGTGGGGCAGCCAGACCCTCGAACGCCTTTTAGCCGTCGGCAGACGGAGCGCACGGCGTTGTATCGATGCCCTCCTTCATGAGGCATGAAAGCTGCCCGCGAACGTCCTCGTGTTCGTCATCATGCTGCTCTCGGGCGGAGATCATGGCCCGGGCCGCCACATGAAAGCCCCCGACACTTCGGCAATTGACGGTGAGGTTCGTCATCGTTCCACTGACCCTGGCCTCGTTGCTGACAGGACTGGTGCAATCACTTGGTACTGAGTGGGGCGTGTTTCGCCATTATTGGGTAGTGTTCAAGCTCCTGATCAACGTTTTTTCCACGATAGTCCTGCTGATGTACATCCGGACGGTGGGGTACTTCGCGACCGTCGCCGCG
>DASTTD010000065.1:0-2331 GCA_035760325.1 Gemmatimonadaceae bacterium | reverse complement strand
CAGCGCGATGCTCGTCGGCTCGTCACCTCTCCGCTCGGCATCGGTCGCGGCGCTGACGAGACGCCACGCGGCGTACCCAAACAAGCCGATCAGGATGATCCAGAGCGCAAGCTCTCCGAACGGCCCTTCACCAATGGTCCGGAGCGCGCCGTGTGTGTCGGTGGTTTGTCCGTCACCAAGCGCTCCTCTCGTCGCCAGAGCTCCCATGACGATGTAAACCGTGCCTTTCGCCGCATAGCCGAGCCGGCCGAGCCGCACGAGCCAGGAAGAACTTTTTCGAATCGCGCTGGATGCTGTCACGCCTTTTCCTCTTGCCCGGATGTCGGAACGTTGTTGCTCCTCGCCACCCTGTCAGGCAGAGAGCATACCACGCGAGAGAGGTAAACCGGCGGCCGCGGTCGCGATGCCTCCGGCACCCGATAAATTCAGTCCATGCGCAATAACACACGAAGTCGTTCCGCCGCGAGGGAATCGACGACGGGCTCGCTCGGCGAGCGCCTGAGAGCGGCCGCGGATGTGCTCGAGGAGCTCGCGGCTGACCGTACCCTCCTCGCGAGCATTCCAGAAGCCGACCGAAATCGCCTTCTCAATGCCGCAGGTCACGTGTCGCGTCCCGACGCAATCGAGCGTCGGAGGCTCCTCAAGGTGATGAAGCGGAAAAGAAGACAGGAGAAAGTGCAGAGAGAAGAAACGCTTCTCGCCAACACCGGTATCCGCAAGCTGCGGCGCCAGCCGGTCTTCATCACCTCGCCGAACGTCTTTCCGCCGGGCGAGGAGGAGATGCGCGCGCGCGAGGAGCCGATCCCGGAAACCGAGGAAGACCGCTGCTGTTATGTCTGCAAGACGAGATACACGACGGTCCATCATTTTTACGACCGACTGTGCGCCACATGCGCCGATGTGAACTTCGCGAAGCGAACGGAGCTGGCCGACCTGCGCAGCCGCGTTGCTCTCCTCACGGGCGGCCGGGTGAAGATCGGCTATCAGGCCGGTATCAAGCTCCTTCGCGCGGGCGCGCGCGTGATCGTCACGACACGTTTTCCGCGTGATTCGGCTGTCCGCTACTCGCGCGAGCCCGATTTCGCGGAATGGAGTGATCGCCTCCAGATCTTCGGCCTCGATCTCCGTCACACGCCCAGCGTCGAGGCGTTCTGCCGGGAGATGCTCGCCACGGAGCCGCGGCTCGACTTCATCATCAACAACGCCTGTCAGACCGTCCGCCGCCCCCGCGAGTTCTACGAGCACATGCGAGGGACCGAGACGGCGGCGCTGAACTCCATGCCCGCGGCCGTCCGCCTGCTGCTCGGCACCTACGAAGCTTCGCACGGGTCTCATGCCGATCAACGCGTGATCGGGAATCCGCCTCCGTCCGGGCCGGAGATCGCCGAACTTACACGCGCGGCGGATGCGGTTGGGCTCTCGCTCCCAGAGCCGGAACTCGAGGGGGACAGGAGCCTCTTCCCCACGGGACTGCTCGACCAGGATCCCCAGCAGGTCGATCTACGGGGCCGGAACTCGTGGCGGCTGCTGCTGGCCGAGGTTTCGTCAGTCGAGCTGCTGGAGGTTCATCTGGTCAACGCGATCGCGCCGTTCGTGATCAACGCGCGCCTGAAGCCGCTGATGCTTCGCACTCCCGAGCGCGACAAGCACATCGTCAACGTCTCGGCGGTCGAGGGACAGTTCTACCGCTCATACAAGACCATCCGGCATCCCCACACCAACATGGCGAAGGCCGCGCTCAACATGATGACGCGGACTTCAGCGGCGGATTACTTCGCCGACGGCATCCACATGAACAGCGTCGACACCGGCTGGGTGACGGACGAGGATCCGGAGGAGATCGCGGCGCGGAAAACGGCCGAGCACCGCTTTCATCCGCCGCTCGACATCGTCGACGGCGCGGCGAGGATCGTCGATCCGATCATTTCCGGATTCAACACCGGCGTTCACGTCTGGGGGAAATTCCTCAAGGACTATCGGCCAACGGATTGGTGATTATCGAACGTTCGGAATGTTTCGCGCTGCATAGCTCGGGATACCTGAAGCAGTATCCCGAGCCAGGGAGCGTCATACTCCATGCATTTCGCAGTCGCTGTCGTTAATGGTGTCCTCGTGCTCTCGGGAAGTTGGGGCAGGGCGGACGAGGAGCCGCGTCGTTGGTACGGCTTGCGTTGTTACCGCTTTCGAAGCTCGCCCCCTCGTAGGTGATGCAGTGATTGTCCTCGAAGGTGTTTGCGCCTGCTGGCGAAGCGTCGCGAATGTCCACCCCGACGGGGCTTCCTGCGCTAACCGACACCTGCACCGGTGGGTTGCCCGCAATCAGGTTATGAC
>DASTTD010000064.1:0-2888 GCA_035760325.1 Gemmatimonadaceae bacterium | reverse complement strand
AAAGTAAGACCGACACCGAAGTCGTTCGGTGTTCCGAGGGGATCGCCAACCGCTACCGATCCGTTCCCGTTGAAATGGTTGCGGCGCACGCGGTTGCCGTTGCTGCTCACCAGACAGTTTCCACCGCATGGAGCCGGTCCCGATGCACTGGAATTGCGAACCGAGACGTTCTCGCTGATGTAATTCTCGTGCGACTGCGCCATCAGAATGCCGCTGAAGCAGTTATAGTGAGAAGTCACGTGTTCGACGACGGCTTTGTCAGTCTGAAACATGAAGATGCCATGCCGGCGGAACTTCTGAATCATTCCAGGTCCGCGAATTTTGACGCGATCGAACGTTGCCGTCGAAACGCCGTCATAAGGATTCGCCGGGCTGGGGTTAGCCGCGCAGTTGGCGGGGGGGCTCGCTGGGCCGGTCATGGTGAAGCCGGCAAGGAAAAGTGTAACGTTGTTCCTCCCGAACTGAATGCAGGGTCCGGTCGTGTTCGTGCACACGACGTCACACGTCAGCCTTGTGTTCTCGGTAATGACTAGCGTCACCGGAATTACACCGCATACCTCCTGAGTGAACGCGACCTCGGTTACGGCCGGAAGGTCGGGGGTCAGTGCCAGCGTGCGTGCGCTCGATACCGGATTGGCTCCGTCCCTGCAGCCCAGCGCAACTAGCGCTGTCAACACCATCGAAGCCAGCATCGCCGGCCAGCTCCTTTTCGCGGTTCTCATAACCGCCTCCTTGGTTGGGTGGGACCGCCAACATGCAGCTCATCCGTGCGCGGGTCAAGCGAGCAGCGGCCGCTGCCTTTTAAGAGGGGAACGTCGAGGCTGAGCTCCCGAGGGCGGATCGTAGAAAGTCTGCTGGACCTCGACTACCCGGAACTGCTTGTAGTACGCCTTCGCGCCGATGGTGAAGCCGCACATTCCCAGCTCGACCGTCATCGTCTGACAATACCACCGGCCTGCAGGTTCATGCTTGTGGCAGCACTTCCTCCGCGTGTGGCTCCTCGAATGCCGGCGTCCCCGCGTGAAGCACCAGCGACGGGAGCATCGTGTTGAGCACCGTATAGAGCACTAGCCCGCCGAGCAGTGCTTCGTCCACGGCGAATTGCTCGCGCAGGATCTCGACCAGCACCAGGGTAAAAACGAGCGTAGGAACGAGCGCCATGCCGATGCGGCGCGCGTCGGAAATAGTCTCCCTCAGTCCGACCTTGCGATGCAGCGCCGTGAGCGCGATGCGGAGCGGAACGCATACGATCAGGAGCAGAAGCCCGGTCCCGATTGCCCTCAGCGAGAGCTGCTCGCCATGAATGTGCGTTCCGGCGTTGAAGAAGTAGAACGGTATGAATACCGAGCCGAATGCCTCGAGGGCGTCGATCATCTTCTCCGAGGACATGGCGGGAAGGCGCTCACGAAACCGCTGCGCCGCAACTCCGACGATGAAGGCACCAACGAGGTAGTAGACCCCGAGGCGGCGGGTCGCCCAGGCGCAGAGCACCGCGACCATCAGCAGGAAGGCGAACTCCGAGCGAGGCGCGTACGGCGCGACGTTGGCCGCGAACACCCGAAACGCGATCGGAATGACGACGATTATCCCGGCCAATGCCGCGATCGCCAGCGCGAAGCGTTCGAGGGATTCCGTTTGCAGCACGAAGAAGAGCACGGCCAGGGCGAGCAGCTCCGATCCCACCGCCTTGGACTTCACCGCGAACTGCTCGTCCGGCCGCAACCCGAAGCTTCCGAGCGAAGAGAGAATGAATCCGGTGCTCGGCGTCATCAGCGCGATCGAAATCAGCGCCGCGGCTCTCCAACCCAGGCCGAGGAATGCGTACGCCGCCCACCCTGTCGCGATGACGAGGATCGACCAGAGCACCACGTGCTGCACCAGCGTATGCGCACCGCGGCGGAGCTCATCGGCCTGAATCTCCAGTCCGGCGAAAAGAAAGAGCGACACGATTCCGAACGTGGAGAGCAGCTGCAGGGCGAGACTGCCCTCGATCAACCCCGTATTCGAGGCGACCGCGCCGAGGACCAGGCTGGTGATCGCGGCGGGGATACGATACCGCTGCAGCGCCTTCGGTATGACGAAGAGCACGAACAGCAGGATGATGAAGCCCAGGTCCTCCGGCAACGCGCCGCTGCCGGTGGGGATTACGGGACCGGGCGGAAGCTGCGTGCCGGCGCCAAGCTGCAGTGCGAGGGTAGGATTCGGCATTCGGTAAAAATACAGCGGAGGCGGGCACCCCCCGGTTGCGTGTCTCTCCGCCGGTCGAAGCACCCGGCTTGACGCCGCCAACGATCCGAACCATCCTGTCTACGGCGACAATCCGCGCCAAACCTCTCCAGACTCCGCCCCAGCCGGAGTCGGATGCGAGGCAAAGGGGGGCATACTCCCGGATCGTATCGTTGTCCTTTGATTCATCATGGGCGTACTGCTGGGGAGAGGCCCGTGGTGCATCCCAAGGAGACACGACGATGCCACGCAACAAGGATCTCAAGCGCCTCGTGCGCGCTCGCATGAAGAAGACGGGTGAAGCCTACACCGCTGCCCGCGCGCAGATCACCAGGAAAGCCAGGCCCGCGCCAAAGGACTACGCCGAGCTGGCCGGCTTCGCGGACACCGTGATCAAGGAAAAGACGGGATGCCCGTGGGAGCTCTGGGTGAAAGCCCTCGATTACCACGGCGCGGCGGAGATGTCGCATCGCGAGATCGCATCCCTCGTCCACACCAAATACAAAGTCTCGGGTTGGTGGTCACAGGCTGTTACCGTCGGCTATGAGCGCATCAAGGGGATTCGCGCTCGCGGCCAGCGACTCGACGGCAGCTATGAGGCGAGCAAATCGCGCACTTATAACGTGCCCGTTAAAACGCTCTTCGATGCCTGGGCCGATGCC
>DASTTD010000063.1:0-12288 GCA_035760325.1 Gemmatimonadaceae bacterium | reverse complement strand
CTCGCCGGCGCGGGGGCGATGGCGGCGCGTTGCGCGATCACGGACCTGACACAAAATCCCGCCGGACTTTACGCTGTCCTGCAGTGGCTCGCCGATACGAAATTGAAGAAGAGCATCGCCGTGTTCATGCCCTACTCCGATCCGCTGCGCGACTTTGCCGCGTGGTTCGTGCAGCTTTGGGCGGAGAGTCTGGGGAAGCTGAGGCCCGATGGCACGCCGGTCGGCTCCACTCCCATCGCCGCGCTCGGCGCCACCGATCAGCATGCCCAGGTTCAGCTCTTCATGGAAGGTCCGGCCGACAAGACGGTCACCTTCGTAAGCGTGAAAGAGCGCGGAACCGACGTGGTAATCCCGGCGGGCTTTCCGGACGTCACCGAGCTCGGCTACCTTGGAGGTCACTCGCTGGGGGAGCTCATCGACATCGAGCAGCGGGCAACAGCTGGCGCGCTGGCCCGGCGCGGCCGGCCGAACATGACCATTCGCCTCGATCGGGTCGACGCGAGCCATGTCGGGGAGCTGATGATGTTCCTCGAGATGGCAACCGCATACGCGGGCGAGCTTTATGGCGTTGACGCCTTCAACCAGCCGGGGGTCGAGCTGGGAAAGCAGTTCGCCTACGCACTGCTTGGGCGCCCCGGGGCGGACGCAGCACGAAAGGAATGGGACTCGCTGCCCAGGAGCGATCCCCGCTGGAGCATCTGAGACCTTGCGACACACGAACCTGCCAACGAGCTTGCGACTATCATGCTAGAGAATCCATTTGAGAAATCGGTAACGGTCCTCGACGGCCGGGTCGACGTCAGGGACGAGGCAGTCATTGCGTCTCCCGCGATGGACCGGCTGGTCCACACCGCGGTGTTCGGGGATCCCGAAGAGCGTGAGCACGCGCGCTGGCTGATCTGGGAGATCGGCCAATCGCTCGGCGTGCAGCCGTCCTCGATCCACGCGCTTTACATCGCCCGCGGACAGGGAAAGGCCGGAGGGTTCACGGTTCCCGCCATGAACATCCGTGGCATGACGTACGACACCGCGCGGGCGCTTTTCCGGGCCGCGGTTCGACTCAAGGTAGGCGCGCTCATCCTGGAAATCGCCCGCTCCGAGATCGCATACACGGACCAGCGTCCCGGGGAATACGTGACGGTGATGCTTGCCGCCGCGTTGCGCGAGGGGTTTCGCGGCCCGCTCTTCATTCAGGGTGATCACTTTCAGGTGAACTCCAAGAAGTTCGCGGTTGACCCGGTAACCGAGGTGAACGGAGTGAAGCAGCTCGTCCGGGAGGCAATCGCTGCCGGGTTCTACAACATCGATGTCGATACATCGACGCTGGTCGACCTTTCGAAGCCGAGCCTGGAAGAGCAGCAGCGGACCAACTACCAACAGGCGGTGGAGCTCGCACTGGCCGTCCGCGACCTCGAGCCGGCAGGCGTGACCATCTCCATTGGTGGCGAGATCGGCGAAGTCGGAACGGAGAACTCGACCGTCGAGGAGCTCAGGACCTACATGGATGGCTTCAACGCTACGCTCGAGAAGACGGCGCCGGGGACGGTGGGTCTCTCGAAGATCAGCGTCCAGTCGGGGACGACTCATGGCGGCGTCGTTCTGGCGGATGGAAGCATCGCCGACGTGAATATCGATTTCGATACGCTTGCTACTCTCTCCAAAGTCGCGCGGGAGGAGTATGGATTGTCGGGTGCGGTTCAGCACGGCGCCTCTACGCTGCCCGATACGGCATTCAACAACTTTCCGCGCACCGAGACGGCCGAGATCCATCTCGCGACCAATTTTCAGACGATGCTGTACGACAACATTTCGTCGGAGCTGAGGAGCGAGATCTACGACTGGCTGCGCGCCAACGCGAAAGACGAGCGCAAGGCGTCGGACACCGACGAGCAGTTTTTTTACAAGACGCGAAAGAAGGCTCTGGGCCCCTTCAAGAAGCGGTTCTGGGAGCTGCCACGCGATGTAAAGGAGAGCCTGTCCGCGGCGTACGAGGAAAAGTTCAGCTTTCTCTTCACCCAGCTGGCGGTCGTGAACACGGCCGACACCGTCAAGCGCTTCGTGAAGCCGGTCGAGCAGCACAAACCACGTCCACATGCCGGTCTCGCGGCTGTCGAAGCCGCTCCGGACGATGCGGATTTGAGTGACTGACACTTCCGCGCGGCCGGAGGAGGAGGCGATTTCGCTGGTTCGGGAGATCATCCGTCGGTCGGGCCACGAGATACGGAACGCCCTGAATGGAGTCGCGGTAAACGTCGAGGTCGTAAGAAGCCGGAGCGGCCGCGACGGAGCCTCCGGAGGAACGGTCGATGCCTTCGCTCAGCGCGCCGCTGACGGGGCCGTCATGGCGAGCGAGCTCACCAATGGAGCCCTGGCAATCATCGACGTGGTTCTGGCCGCCGCCGCCGCGGGCAGCCTGCGCGCCAAACCCCGCTCTGGCAATGCAAGTGAACTAGAGGTAATGATTTATGGGGACAGGGTCCCGATTTTTGTGTCCGACACCCGGCGCCTCGCCACGGAGATCGGCGTAAGCATAGAGCAGAAGGAACAGGTGGTTATATTAAGAGTCTTGCCCGAGGATAAAAGCCATTCCCAAGCCTGAGAAGCCACACGCCCGAATCCTGATAGCGGACGACGACCGCTCGATCACCGAAGGGCTGAGCGCGATCCTGCGCGATGAAGGATACGAGGTCGCCGTCGCCGTCGACGGCCAGAAGGCGCTCGATCAACTCGGGGCGGAGAGCTTCGGGGTCGTGCTCGCGGACCTCAAGATGCCGAAGATGGACGGTCTCGCGCTGCTGAAGGAGCTGCAGGTGCGGTCGATTCCAACCGAGTGCATCATCGTCACCGGACAGGCGACGGTGGACTCCGCCGTTCAGGCCATGCGCGAAGGCGCGTACGACTATGTCGAAAAGCCACTGACCGCGGACAAGCTGAATCGTCTCAAGGCGCTGATCCCGAAAGCCGTCGAGAAATTCAACGTTCAGCAGAAAAATCGCGAGCTCTCGTCGAAGCTCGAGGGTCTCACGCACTACGGCGAGCTCACCGGACAGTCGGAGGAGATGCGCTCGGTGTACCAGATCATCGAAGCCGTCGCTCCGTCGTCCGCGAGTGTGCTGATCTTCGGCGAATCGGGAACGGGCAAGGAGCTTGTCGCGCGGGCGATACACGCCAAGAGTGAGCGGGCCAAGGGTCCATTCTTCGCCCTGAACTGCGCGGCACTGCCGAAAGACATTCTCGAGAACGAGCTGTTCGGACACGAGAAAGGAGCGTTCACGGGTTCCACCAACGAGAAGCCCGGCGCGTTCGAGATGGCGGACGGAGGAACGATCTTCCTCGACGAAGTCGCGGAAATGCCGACGGACATCCAGGTGAAGCTCCTTCGGGCGATCGAGGCCAGGAGCATTCGGCGCCTTGGCGGCAAGAAGGAGATCTCCGTCGACATCCGGATTCTGGCGGCGACGAACCGGGACCTCCAGAAGGCGTTGTCGGAGAACGAGCTGCGCGAGGATCTGTACTATCGCCTGGCGGTGGTGGAGCTTTTCCTCCCGCCTCTACGCGAGCGGATCGGAGACATCAAGCTCCTGGCGAACGAGTTTCTGGCGCGCTTCTGCCAGCAGAACGGCAAGACACTGACGGGCTTCGACGAAGCGGCGTGGGACTGGATCATCTCCTACAACTGGCCCGGCAACGTGCGCGAGCTCAAGAACGCGGTCGAGCGGGCAGTGATCATGGGACACGGCGACACGATCACGGCGGCTGACATCATGCCGCGCCACCTGCGGCGCGGCGCCGAAGCGCCGACGAGCATCACGCTGCAGCCGGGCGCTACCCTCGCGGAGACACGGCGCCAGCTCGTACTCCGCGCCTTCGCGACGACGAACGGCGACTATGCACGCACAGCCACTATCGTGGGAATGTCGCCGGCTGACGTGCGCGCGGAGATTGCAGCCCTGCTGAACGGAAATGGAGCGCCACCGGCAAAAGCGCCGGCACGGTCTGCTCCCCCTCCGGCCAAGGCCAAGTCGAAGAAGCGATAGGGGCGGACTCACCCGCAACATCACGACGCGCAACCGGTACGCGCGTAAACGGAGGCGGTAATGGACGAGTACGAGTGGTACGACGATGAGCCTTATGCTGAGCCCTACGTGATCGTGGAGCGACGGGAGGCGGGGGTCGGACCACTCATTCTCGCTCTGGCGCTCGGGGCGGGTGTGGCGCTGCTCCTCGCGCCGCAAAGCGGGGAGGAGACGCGCCGCGGTATCGCGCGCCGTGCGCGGCGCGCTCAGGATGCGGCTCAGGAGCTCGTCGAAGACATGAGCGGCGTGGTCGCGGAGAAGTTCCACGACGTGCGAGACCGCGTCGAAAACACGATCGACGCGACCATTGATGCGGTGGACGCGAAGAAGCGTCGGGTCGTGAACGCGTTCGACGCAGGGCGAGCCGCCGCCCGGCAGTCGCGCGGCGAGCTGGAGAGCCGCATCGCCGAAAAAAAAGCGGCCTATAAAGACGCCTAGTGGCTGAGCGCGGGCCGCTAGAACGGCTCGGCTGGCTTCTTCGCGATTACGCGAAGCGCGTCTGGGACAACAGCGGGGAAGACAACGTCCTGTTCATGGCAGGCGGAATCGCCTTCAACATTCTGCTGGCGGTCGTCCCTTTCTTCCTGCTCCTGGCGACGGGCCTCGTTTATCTCCTCGATCACGCTCCCGACACTACATCGGCGGAGGTGATGGACATCGTCAACAAGTTTCTTCCGGCGCAGCCCGGCGGAGACGATGGGCCTGCCGCGCAGATACTGAACGAGGTAATCAAGAGGAGCGGGGCACTCGGTTTATGGAGCGCAATCGGCTTCGTCTGGTTTTCCACCCGGCTGTTCGGATCACTGCGCACCGTGCTGTGCCAGATCTTCGACATCGACTCGGACCGCGGCATCATCGCCGGGAAGATCTTCGACATCGAGATCACGCTCGTTTCCAGCCTTTTGCTGGTCGCCTACGTCTCCCTCAGCGCGTATCTCGCCATCGCGACCTCTCGCGGCGTGACGATTCTCGCCGACTTCGGGCTGCGGAAGGACATCATGGGCAACGTCGAATACAACGTCGGCCAGATGCTGGCGTTCATCTTCATCGCCGTCATGTTCTTTTCGCTGTACAAGTGGCTCCCGAACCGGAAGATCCGGTGGAAGACGGCCTTCATAGCCTCGATCTTCACTACGGTCATGCTGGAGGTGGCCAAACGGGCGTTTGGGGCTTACGCCCTGTCATTTAACCCCGGTTCCTTCTACAGCGGCACGGTCGCTGCATTGGTATTGCTGGTGGTCTGGGTCTACTACGCCGCCTTGATCTTTATCCTGGGGGGCGAGGTGGCGCAGGTGCACGAGCTTCGACGCGTGCGGAAAAGGCAGCGCGAGGCGTTCGAGGATTGAGTATCTTGGGGATGGCCGGCCTACGGCAAACACACTTTTTGGAGGGGGGCGTCTCGTGCGCAAATTAGCAGCAGTGGCGGCCGTGATGGCCGTAGTAGCGATCTCGGCTTGCAAGAAGACGGGCGAGGGTGAGTACCAGGTGGAGAAGCCTGTGATTGGAACGGTGACCGACACGATCAACACTCCATCAGTCGATGTGGGCACGCAGAATACGCAGGTGGAGGTCCCGAAGGTGACGCGGGACACCGCGACGATCAAGACGCCGACCGTCGACATCAAGCGCTAACTAACATACTGGGCGCGTGCTCCTCCGACGCGCACAGACGAAAGCCCCGTCAGAAATGGCGGGGCTTTTCGCATCGCATCGGGTATGATGCGGGACTATATTTCAGGTGCCCCAGGTCCCGGAGGGCGTCAGCCCACTAACTCCGTCAGGACCCCGAAGGTAGCAGCGGCACGTGGTGTCTAACGTTGCTCCGTCAGGCCTGGGGTACTCCCGCCCGCAATGTCTCTCGCACTAGCCCGCAAATACCGCCCGAAGAGCTTCGCTGACGTTGCCGTCCAGTCGCACGTGTCGAATACGCTGCGCGGCGCAATCGCCAGGGAGCGGGTCGCCCACGGTTACCTCCTTTGCGGTCCCCGTGGAGTCGGGAAGACGACGCTCGCGCGTGTTCTGGCGATGGCGCTCAACTGCGAAAACCGTACTGCTGACGGCGAGCCCTGCGGTACCTGCACATCCTGCCACCGCATCTGGAGCGGCTCTTCGAGCCTCGATGTGGTGGAGATCGACGCCGCGTCGAATCGAGGCGTCGACGACGCCCGCGAGCTCCGGGAGCGCGCGATGTACGCCCCCTCGGGTGACGACCGGTACAAGGTGTATATCGTCGACGAAGCCCACATGCTCACGCGCGAAGCATGGAACGCGTTGCTGAAGATCCTCGAGGAGCCGCCCCCGCGGGTCGTCTTCGTCTTCGCGACCACGGAGCCGCAGAAGATTGCGCAGACGGCTGCGCCGGTGCTGAGCCGTCTGCAGAGATTCGATCTGAAGCGCATTGGCCTGGCCGAGATCACGCGCCGGCTCTCGACGGTTCTGGCACAGGAGGGCGTCGAGGCGTCGGATGATGCGCTGGCGCTGATCGCGCGCGCCGCCGACGGCTCGATGCGGGATGCCCTGAGCCTCACCGATCAGGTGATCTCGATCGGCGAAAGGGCGGTGACCGCGGAGCGCGTGCGCGAGGCGCTGGGTCTCGTCCCGGAGGAGGAGTTTCTGGCCATCCTCGAAATCATCGGCGGGCGGCGCGCCGGGGAGATCTTCGCCTCGGTCAGCAAGCTCGCCGACGCGGGCGTGGACTTCGGCGTTTTTCTTTCCGGATTCGCGGACGTGCTTCGCGCCCAGCTGACGATCGTGCTGAACGGAAAGGCCGAAGGCGTCTCGGCGTCGACGGCCGCCGCGCTCCGCCAGCGGAAGGAGCTATTTTCGGCGGGTGATCTGGTGCGAATGCTCGGCGCAGTGAACGCGCTCGAGCCTACGTTCCGCAAGAGCGGCCAGCAGCAGCTGCTCATCGAGATGCTGCTCGTGCGCATGGCGCTGCTCGATCGAACGGTCGCCATCGAGGATATGTTGAAGGAGCTGGGCGGAGGGGGAGTTCCCAGTCAGAGTGGCGAAACGGGCCCGGGCGCGCCAGCCGGACGCGTCATGTCGCCGTCCGCGGCGGTCGCGCGGGGCGGACAGCGTTCGGCGCCGACGACCCGGCCTGGTTATCCTCCGCAGCTGGCGGCACCGAATGCGCTGCCGGTGACCGGTGCGGGAAAGGGTCAGCTCCAGGAGATGAAGAAGGCGATGGAAGCAACGGCACAGGATTCGAACAGGAGCCGCATGACTCCGGAAGCGCTCAAGGAAGAGCGCATCGGGATGCTGCGGCGGAAGGACCCCGCGCTCGGCGCGGCGATCGACGAGCTCGACCTCGAGCTGCTCGATTGAGCTCGTAATACTCAAACGCACGGAACGATGGCCGATTTCAGCAAGATCTTCGAGCAGGCGCAGCAGATGCAGGCGCGCATGCAGCAGATGCAGTCCGAGCTCGAAAAGCAGACGGTGACAGCAGCCGCCGGTGGGGGTATGGTTACCGTCGAAGCGGACGGGAAGGGAACGATCACTCGCGTAAAAATCGATCCGAGCGTAGCCGACCCGAAGGACGTCGAGATGCTCGAGGACCTGGTGCTCGTAGCGGTCAACGAAGCTCAGAAAAAGGCGGGCGACCTTGCCAAGACGGAGATGGGCCGCCTGACCGGAGGTCTCGACCTTCCCTTCAAGCTGCCGTTCTAGGTGGGAGCGATAGACGATCTGGCCGCCGAGCTGTCAAAGCTTCCCGGAATCGGCCGGAAAACAGCGCTGCGCCTCACCTACCATCTTCTCAAGCAGGCCCCCGATCAGAGCAAGCGGCTGGCGGCGGCTCTGACGACACTCGCGGACAAGGTTCGGCCATGCCCGCAATGTTTCAACCTCACGGAGGAGGATTTGTGCTCCTTCTGCCGTGACGCCCGACGGGATGCGGGAGTCATCTGCGCAGTAGAGGAAGCTTCCGATATCGGGGCTATCGAGCGGTCTGGCGAGTTCCGGGGGATGTATCACGTCCTTGGCGGCCGCCTTTCGCCGCTGGACGGAATTGGACCAGAGGATCTAACGATTCCTCAGCTGGAGACGCGCGTGTCCGCTGGAGTAGTTCGCGAAGTGATCATTGCCACGAACCCGAGCATCGAAGGGGAAAGCACCGCGCTTTACGTTCAGCGCAAGCTCGCCCGCTATCCGCTGACGGTTTCGAGAATCGCGCGCGGACTTCCGGTCGGCGGCGACCTCGAGTACGCCGACGGCGTAACGATCGCCCAGGCGCTGACGGCGCGCCGGGCAATGTCATGATCATCGCACGCGCGAAGTACATCGCCGTCGGCTTCGTCGGCGGCATGGCCGCCGGCTCACTCGCCTGGAACCGTCTTCAGTACAACTGCCGGCGCGAGCTGTTCAACCGCTCCCCGCTGAGGCGGGTCGCGGCTCTCGGATACCTTCGAGCGCGCCCGAGTGTCAACACGGCGCGCATTCTCAGGGAATACATCGCGTGGGAGCCGCGCCCGATGCTGCGTCAGCGGGGCGCCCGGATCCTCAGGTCCCTCGAGACAACGCTATGACCGGAGGCCAATGACCGCCGGCAGTGCGAGCTGGTCGTTCACGCCTGAGGATTTCAGCGCGATGACCACGTCGTTGAATCGTTTTCTGGCCGAGACCAACTCGATCTGCGCGCTGCTCGTCGACCGTTCCGGACAGCTGGTGACGACGGTGGGCGACTCAGCCGGCATCGACACCACTACATTTGCCACGCTCACGGCGGCCGACTACAGCGCCAACGACCAGCTCGCCAAGCTCGTCGGCGAGAAGGATTTCGCGAGCCTGTTCCACCAGGGTGAGAAATCCGTCTACGTAGCCGATGTCGCCCGTCGCTGGATACTCGTCGTGATCTTCGATTCGCGCACGACGGTCGGACTCGTCCGGCTGAGAATGAAGGCCGAGCTCGACGAGTTGACGCTGTTGGTCGACCGCGTATTTTCGCGTGGGCGAAACGGCGCCGCACCCCCCGAGCGTCTGCTCGCCGGCGCGGACGACGAGATCGACAAACTCTTCAATAACTGAGGAAGAGCTTCACGTGTCGATGATCAACTACGCCTCGCGCGAGATCAACTGTAAGATCGTTTACTATGGTCCCGGGCTTGGCGGAAAAACGACGAATCTCGAGCACATCTACGGCAAGGTGAAGCCGGAGACGAGAGGAAAGCTCATCTCTCTGGCCACCGAGACCGAGCGCACGCTGTTCTTCGATTTCCTCCCCGTCGATCTCGGCACGATTCGCGGGTTCAAGACGCGCTTTCACCTGTACACCGTGCCTGGCCAGGTCTATTACAACGCCAGCCGCAAGCTCATTCTGAAGAACGTCGATGGCATCGTCTTCGTCGGCGATTCGCAGGCGGGCCGGATGGAAGCGAACCTGGAGTCGATGCAGAACCTGTACGACAACATGTCGGAGTACGGCTACGATCTCACGAAAATGCCGTTCGTGATCCAGTACAACAAGCGCGATCTGCCGAACGCGGCGCCCGTGTCCGAGCTGCAGGAAGCGCTGAATCCCGGATGGGAGGTCGAGGACGCGAGCAAGTTCCACGTCGCGCCCGATCCGTATCACGCCGGAGAGAACCTCGTCGAGCAGCTCCCGGGCGGCGAGTGGGTGGAGCGCGCCCCGTACTTCGAAGCGGTCGCAATCAAAGGCGATGGCGTGTTCGATACCCTCAAGGCAGTGAGCAAGCTGGTGCTGAAGGCGCTGGCGTAGGAAAGGAGGGCGGTTGAATCTTCCGAACACTCTTACCGCCGGTCGCATCCTCGCCGCCCCGTTCATCGCCGCTCTTCCATTCATCGCTTCTCCCGAGGCGAGACTCATCGGTTTCGCCCTCTACATCGGGGCCGCCGTCACCGACTACTACGACGGAAAGCTCGCGCGCACGCGAAACCTGATCACGGATCTTGGCCGTCTCCTCGACCCGCTCGCCGACAAGCTGCTTCTCTTCGCGACGATGATTCCCATGTTCGTCCTCATGGCTCCGCACGACGATCCCTTCGTGCCGACGAGGGCGGAAAGCCTCGACGCGACACGTCTGCCGTTCCTGACCCCGTTCGGCGAAGTCGGCCTGCCATGGTGGGTCGTCGCGCTCGTCATCGGCCGTGAGCTGGTGATGACCGGTTTCCGTCACGCCGCCGCCCGGCGTGGTGTCGTGATCTCGGCGATCGGGCCCGCCAAGTGGAAGACGGGATTTCAGTCCACGTGGGTCGGAGCCGCCTACTTCTGGCTGTTCGCGGCGACGGCCGCAGCGCGGTATAACTGGAACGGCGATGCCTGGCGCGCATTCGCCTGGTTCAACGGAATAGTAGGCACCGTAACGATGGTGGCCGCGGTCGTGCTCACCGTTTACTCTCTCTTGCTCTACCTCCGGCGGTACGCCGGTGTGTTCGCGCGCTGAATCGGCCAACTCCGGCTACAGATTGCCACGGAACAGCTGTAGTCTCGTGTTGCGCGGAACCAGAAAAAAACCGAAAGATTCGGCAAAAATTTACGCCCAGCTCATGCACCCCGTCCGCTGGTATTCCGATTGCAGGCTCCTCCGGCCATTTCGACTCTCTTTCATCCAACCTGCGAAACACTCAGTGCTCCGCAACTACGGCGAGGTTCAGCATGTCTGCGTATGCAACCCTCAATCCCAGTTTTAGACGGATCGTAACTCATATCACGACACCCCTGCTCTTCGCGACCGCTCTGCTCATCGGTTGCGATTCCGACCGGACTACTGGAGCCGGCGCTTCGCCTGCGCCGGATTGGATCGGCAAACTTCTCGGGGGCAACACGGCGCTAACAGCCGACCGCGCCAGCACCCAGGAAGAACTGCCGGGCATCGGGCACAAATTTCAGCTCTTTGGCGTCTTTGCGGATGACCAGGATCCAGAGAATCCCACCAACGACGTGATCTCCGGCATCACTACCACCACCTACCCCGGTGGCCACGGTGAGGCGATAAGGAATCTGCCTCCGGGCATCAAGATCACCGCTCTCACGAACCAGCTTCAGCTGAAGTACTTCTTCCCGGCGCGCAGCTGCGGCGGAGGGTCTCCCCGCATTCAGCTCGCGATCGACACCGACGGTGACGGTCAGTCCAACGGAAATGCATTCGGTTATGTGGGGCACGCCAGTTTCGGCGCGGGATGCCTTACCGGCGTGTGGGACTTTGTCGACATGACTGACGATGTTCCCGCGCGCTGGGATCTGACGCAGTTCGGCCTCGGCTACCACAATTGGGAGACGGCGGTAACCGCCATCAGTGCTTTCCCGGCCCACAAGGTGCTCACAGGCTCGCTAGTCGACGACTCTTGCAGCTTCTCTGCTCCGAGTTGCGGCCAGGCGTATTACGACCTCGTCACGGTGGAGAACCGCACCCTGGAGAATCGGCTCGACACGGTTCACTAACGCAGGGAGGGGCGGCCGGGTCGGCTGGCCGCCCCACACCGGCGTGTCCCGCGCATGGTCCGCAGGGAATTACACCCGACACCTTAATATCCGACGCCCCCGGCGGGTAGTCTGTGGTAGATCACTATCGGCGGTTGATATTTAAGGGGTGAGTGCATCTCCCTGAATTTCGCCGGATGAATCCATTGTGAGCCAATTGAGGGTGGAGGTCATCACAATCGGCGACGAGCTGCTGCTCGGGTTCACCGTCGACACGAACGCCGCGCACATTTCGCGCACCCTCGCCGCGCACGGCATCGAGGTACGGCGACGCACGACAGTAGGAGACGACGCCGATCACATCGCGTCAGCCGTGCGAGCGGCGCTGGATCGTACGGGCGCCGTGATCACCACCGGCGGGCTCGGACCAACGAGCGACGATCTGACCAAGTTCGCGATCGCGAAGTTGTTCAACCGGGAGATGCGCCTCGACGAAGGGATCGCGTCCGAGCTCGAGACGCGCTGGCGATCGCGGTTTCCGCTCGGCGGATACCCCGCCTCGAACCGGGCGCAGGCGGAAATTCCCGCCGGCGCGCGCATTCTGACCAACCGCCATGGCTCGGCCCCGGGCATATGGCTCGAGGACGAGCGCGGCCGGTGGGTCGCAATGCTTCCCGGAGTCCCACGCGAGATGCGCGGCATGCTGCACGACGAGCTTCTGCCGGCCATCGAAAGCCGTTTCACCGGCGACCGAGACACCGCGATCGTGTCAGCCACGCTCCGCACGACCGGCATTGCTGAATCGGCCATCGCGGACCTGCTGGGGACAAA